>CAMAKT010000050.1 GCA_945836135.1 uncultured Clostridia bacterium
AATTACCAGAAAATTCGGCGTAGAGGCGGCGCTACTTCCGTTTGAAGCAAAATGGTGGAAGAGTTTTCTGTTAAATACATTTGAAATGAAACAGGACTTTTTTCATCTCATGAAAATCAAAAAAAATCTGGAGAAGAAAAAAACACAGTTTTTTTATAATCATTGTATTTCAGAATATCAGTCCTTTCTTATGGGAGATTATTGTCTGACCGTAATCTTTCCAAACAGGAGGGAGTCATTGCCGTTTACGGAAATGATGACTGAAAAGAGGTTTGTGAAAAGAAGCAGGATGGAGGAGAACAGGAAGCTGATTAATGGAGAAAGCTCTGTTTTGTTACTGACAAGAGAAAGAAAGCAGATTGCGTTGTTCTGTGGAGACTGTTTTGAAGAAAATTTTAAAAAGGCATATTTCCAATATATTGAAGATAAAGAACTGGAAGAAGGAGTACAGGTGTTGAAGTTGTCCCATCATGGAAGAAATGATAAGGGACACATTTATTTTACGAAGGAATTCATGGAAAGAATTCATCCAAAAGAAATAATCATTACCAGTGACACAGAGCACATAGGGAAATATGGGGAGGAATGGAGAATGTTATTTCATGGATGTGAGATTCATATTGCAGAAAGAGAAGAAGTGAGGATTTTAATAGACGAGTAATGGCTCGATTTGGATGTTTTCGCAAAAATCTGAACTTTTTTCTCGTAGAAAAAAGGCTGCGCACTAATTACTTAGTGCGACAGCCCCAAGTTATTATACATAACCAGAATAAGCTTACGAAGACTTAGTAGAAGTTGTCAATCATATCTTCAAGCTGCCACATCAATGAAGAACTGCTGTAGCCGAACTGAGGAAGAAGTGAGAGATAATCAATCATCCAGTCACCATTAAGCTTTATTACCTGAATGGCCATCTTATCTGTCTTCTCGAGGGTCTCACCCTTGCTGTCGCTTAGAACAAAGCGCCCTGTAAGTACATATCCTTCGGTTGCGGTAATTCCGTCAAATTCTTTCATAAAGCTGACTGCAATCTTGCAGAATTCCTTTGCTTTGGATGTGGAAATTCCCAAGGAATCAGCCATGTCTTCATAATCATACTTGTCGTATTCGCTGATTTCATCGCAGATATCTTCAAAATACGTGTCATAGAGAACTGCATAGGATTCGCTTATGGAAGCTAAATCTTCTGCTTCGATTTTTTCCTTATCGCCATAGTCGAACTTAACCTTCCAACCGGTGTCATAACTGTCATCCAGCTCATCGTACATTTCTTTAAGGGACTCGCCTGCCTCATCATACATATCTGAAAAATCATCAGA
Source organism: uncultured Clostridia bacterium (assembly GCA_945836135.1). Lineage (GTDB taxonomy): Bacteria > Bacillota > Clostridia > Lachnospirales > Lachnospiraceae > CAG-882. The sequence continues at coordinate 1,320 of CAMAKT010000050.1, forward strand.
GGTCTTAAGAACCTTGATTGCTTTCTTATATGAAGATGCAACAAAATCCGGAAGCGCTGCGCTTACAAGTGAATCTAAATTGTTTTCCTTTTTGTTGATTGCATTGGTGAGGTCATTGATTGGCTTCTTATAGCTGTTGGACATAAGCAGGAATACTGCTACTCCGATTGCTACGACCAGAATTAGTACTAATACTGCAATGACAAGACCTTTCTTACTTTTCTTTTTTGGTGCTGCAGGTGTTTGACAGGTACATACCTCACCATCTGCAAGCTGTCTGCCACAATTTGCACAAAATGCCATGATGGATCCTCCTCATAATACGTTGTATTTTTATTCTGATTATACATTTTTAGAACATAAAAGGCAATTATTATTTTATGAAGTTGGTATAAATATCCCAGAGGATATCGTTCCGGGCAAGGAAGCTGCTTCCTGTGGCAAGCTGTACGCCTTCACTGCGACCTTCATAAATATACCATGAGCCGTTGAGTTTGATTATGGCAAGGGTGAGCTTGTCGGTCTTATCCGCAGTGTCGCCGGACTTATTGTAGAGCACAAAACGTCCGGTCAGATAGTAGCCAGCTGTAATGTCGAAATTAATATACTGTTCACAGCGTGAGCGGATAATGGAACCTAAGGACTGTGCTCTCTTTAATGAGATGCCCATTGCATCGGCAACCCGCTGCCAGTCATCCTTACCCATATTGTCAATGTCGTCAATAATGTTCTGATAATATCCGGAGGCTTCCTTAATCTCATTGTATATAATGGCAATCTGGCTGTCGTCCATCTTCACCTTATCACCCGTTGTATCAAACTTCATCTTGATATTGCTTCCGCCATCTGCGGCATTATTGCGGTAATAATCCTCAAGCTGGTTAGGAAGATTGTCTATATATTCATAATACACATCCGAATTGGCTATTATCTTGTAGGCGGACTTATAAGCTTTCTTATCCGGACCTGAATAGATTGCCTTAAATACCGCCGTGGCTTCTGTCTCGCGGCTGTTGTATATGCCGCAGATATCCTTCACCGGACGCATATAGTCAAGACTCTGTATCAGCTTGAAAATTCCGAAGGCGGCAACACATATCAGTACAATGGTTACAACCCCTATGATTATATTTCTGGTATATGGGAACGGTCCGGTTTTGTCAGTTGTGGATTGGACTTCCTGTGAATCAATGTTAATGTTATCTTCCTGTTCTTCCAACATTTTGTGAATATTCCCCTTTCTGTATTTTTGGTAATTTTATCTAGATTTTATTTTAACTCACAACGAGGTTATTTTTCAATGCAGTTTTCTATAAAAAGTAAGAAAAAAGAAAATAAAATGCCGCGGTTGAGATGACGGGGTCTTGTACAAACAAAAGGATTAAGGTAAAATTATAATTAAATATAATGTTTGGAGGAACTTATGTCAGCATACATTTTTGTACATTTTATTGGGGAAGAGAGTATGGGGGAGCAGATTTACTTTTCGGTAAGCAGGGACGGACTTTTCTGGAATGACCTTAACAACGGCAAACCGGTGCTTGTGTCGCAGCTTGGAGAGAAGGGAGTGAGGGACCCTTTCCTTGTACGTCATCCTAAAACCGGAAGATTTTATCTTATTGCAACAGATTTGTGCATGCATACAAGAAAAAGCTGGTCGTCGGCGGTACATGAGGGAAGCCGAGACATAATTATATGGGAGTCGGACAACCTTACGGAATGGAAGGAAGCAAGGGCGTATACGATTGGACAGGAGGGTGTAGGCTGTGTATGGGCGCCGGAGGCAGTGTATGATGAGGAGGCAGGGGCATTTATGGTGTTCTTCGCATCCTTTACAAGGGCGGACGGGCTTAAGTGCGTATGCAGGGAGGACGAGCCGGGAGATAAGCACATAATATACAGAAGCTATACGGATGATTTTGTGAATTTTACGAAAGCGGAGAGATATATTGAACGTAGCCAAAGCATAATTGACACAACGATTATCAGGGATTGTGACAATTATTATCGTTTTTCCAAGGACGAGGACACCAAGTGCCTTATTCTTGAGAAAGGTACAAGCCTTGAAAAGGATGCCTTTGAGATTGTAAAAAGCGATACACTTGACGGACTGTTTGGGCTTGAGGGACCGGAGTGCTTTGCTTTACCTGATGGCAGATGGTGCCTTATTGCAGACCGCTTTGCCGCCGGCAAGGGATATATGCCGATAGTCATTGACGATATTGGGGAAGGCAGAATGCATGTCCTTTCAGAGGAAGAATACGACATGGGAAGAATGAAAAAACGCCACGGCGGAATTATGGAAATAACAGACGAAGAATATGAAAATCTGGTGGCACGCTATGGCATAGCTTGATTATCAGAAAGGAATTGCCATGATTGTACTTGAGAGCACAACACAGCTTAGGGCTGTATTTGACAAGCTTATAGGGATGCTATCTGTTCCGGTCGAGTGGAACGGTCATTTTGTCGTGCTTGATAATTTCCTGGTGCTAAAGGGAAAGGAGCGTTCTGTTATCTTTAACTTTGACGCCAGGAAAATGGGTACGAACATACTGGAAATAGACGATACCAAGGCGGAAGTCGTTGATATTACAGATAATACGCTTATAACCAACATACTTAACCTCGTGCTGTATACTTTCGGAAAGTGGGGAACGCTAAAGGGGGTAACCGTGGAAAAGGACGTTGCACAGATTAATACCTTGCTTGAAAAGGTATACGGTGAGCTTAACATTCAGACCGATTACTCCATGGAGCACTGTTATCTGTATAAGGACGGGGCAAGAATAACCTATGAGGATGCAATATCCATAGCGGTGGAAAAACATAACGCAGACTTGGCGGAGACGGATTCCGACGATAATGATGACTCGGGACTTTGGCACAGCATGGTATGGCAGATGGTTGAAGATGAATTTACCTTGGATAAGACAACCCTCGAGGAGCGAAGAAAAGGAAGATTAGACAATAACTTTTACAGGGTAGGATACCTGTGTCCGAACTGTAGGGAAAAAATTTATATGATTGTGTTTGATGAGAAGCAGGAGCCGATTATTGATACATCTGAAGGCCGGGTGCGTCTTGCAAGAGCATTTACCTGCCCTCCGTGTTTTACATATTACACCCCGGTTCCCATGAAAAATCTGGCAGAAGGAGAAGCATACATGCTGGATTTTGAAGGGGACAGGACGGCATATGAAGATTATATTGAGCTTCTTGGAAGACAGGGCACAAGAGAACCCAACAGCTCCTTTAATGAATACGTTGACCGTGCACCGCAGATGGAGCAGGATAATGAACGAGTGGATTTAAACGGAATCGACAAGGGAATCCGAGACGAGCGAATGGACTTAAACGGAATCGACAAGGGAATCCGTGATGAGCGAATGGACTTAAACGGAATCGACAAGGGAATCCGAGACGAGCGAATGGACTTAAACGGAATCGACAAGGGAATCCGTGATGAGCGGATGGATTTAAGCGGAATTGGTAAGTTCGACGAGATATGCAGGGCGGAGGAGGGCTTCTATCCTGATGAGTATGTGGAGAAAAGGGAGCCTGAGTACAGCGAGTTCTGGCAGGAAGAAGAGCAGCGAAAGCATCAGAATATACAGGAGGAGATTAATGAGGAGTGCACTAAGCACTCTGAGGATGATAGTGAGGACGGAGCGGGTGCTTCGGACGGCTTGAATACAGCTGAGTATGAAAAACGCATAGAGACGTATGACAGGCTGTCAGATAGGCAGGCAGAACAGCTTAAAAAGAGCATTGAGCAGGATAAGAGGCTGCCGGATAATGAGAAGAAAAAGCTTGCTGATAAGCTTCGCAGGGCTCAGCTTAAATATAATGATGAAGTTGTAAGCAGCAAAGTGGGCAGCGTGAGGGGCAAGAGTTATATGGCTCTGGAGAGCATTGAAGAACAGGTGGCACAGGCTGATGTTACACCGGAGCTTAAAAATACTCTGTTAGAACGTGTCCGCGAAGCAAAGAAGGAGAGCGCTGCCGCAGAAATACAAAAAATAATGCAAAAACTGCCGGAAACCCTTGACAGGCGGGAGTATGAGTCATATATTAAAAAACTTGAATCTTATAAAGGTACGGATATTTCCGTTTATAAACAGGAGCTGTATGCAAGAAGGCAGCAAGGCGAGCGCAGGGAGGCTTCCGACATACTGCAGAGAGCAAAACGGAGCACCAGAGGTGACCTTGAGGAACTTAAGAAGATTATAGAAAACCGGAATTTTTCAAAGGAAGTAAAAAAGGAATATTCTGACAGGGTATACGAGGCGATAAAAAAACTTGATATGCGTCGTATGGATGAGGCCTGTGGGGAATATATGAATTATACAGGCGAGGAGCTGGAGCAGCTTTATACGGATATAGTTAATGAGACTTTTCTTCCTGAGATTAGGGACGATGCTCTTCGAAGAATAGAAAAGAGACTATTGAAAATTAAGACGGACGAATGCGGGCTGTTGGTCAAGAGGCTTAAGAAAGAGTTGGAAGAGAATGGTGTTTCGGAGAACAAGAGGCATTATTTTTACCCGTCAGCACAGAATAGTGACAATGGAGAAGATAAGGAAACACTGGAACATATTAATTACGCCAAGGGAACCTATGCCGCCGATGCGGGGATGTTTGAATACCCGGTTATCATGGTTGACACAACACATGCCAATACGGGCAAGGAGGGTATGATAATCACACCCGAGGCAGTGTACTACAGCAACTTTATTACCTGTGGACGCATAGGAATCGATGAGATTAAGTCTGTTGATGCAAACACAGGTCTGATAGGCAAAGGCATCATGGTGTATACAGAGGACGGAAGAAAGATAAAACTCCCCTATGTCGTTGACAGCAGAGAGCTTAAGGGGTACTCAGAAGCATTAAACAGTTTTGTGGCTTATCTTAAGGAACGACCTTTCTCAAGAAAGGAAAAATATCTGGCTAAAGAAAAGCATGATGTAATCTGCTGCTTCCGCTGCGGATACATATATAAGGATTATAAGGAATGTCCTAAGTGTGGGTATAAAACAAACAGATAACAGGAGCTGGACGCAATGGATAAGAAATTTGACGAACATGTGGATAAAAAACCTAAAGAAGCAAAAGCAGCATACATAACCGTGGTTAAGAGAGAGTGTCTTATTCTGTTCTGGGGTTGTATCGTTCTGAGGGCAGTGATGCTTTCGTGTTTTATAGCACTTGACATTAAATGGATGGCGGTGCTGAGCATTGTAAGCATAATTGCATACCTGGTGGGAATATGGAGAATACAGAAATCATCGCACACAAGAAGATGGGTTTTTCTGTTTGCGGGCGAGTTTATTTTCAACGCTGTTATGTGCAATCTCGTCATCGGCTGGGGATATGGATATCTGTTATACAATATTATGCTTATTCCTATTGTATATTACTTTCTGTATCTTGATAATGAACGTGTTAAATCCAATATGGCACTGCGTATATCAGTTGCATCCAGCATCATACTTGCGTTTTCGTGCATACTGATGGGTGAGTTTAACCGTGTGCCATGGGTGGAAGAAAAGTCGGTGCTGGTATTGTTTACAGCTAATGCCCTTTTCTGCAGTGTAGTGCTTATTTTCTATTCAGCCCGATTTATTTCGGAGATTCAGAAGAAAACAAGATATCTTGAATACTATGCGAACTATGATGAGCTCACAGGGACTCTCAACCGCAAAGGCTTTATTGATAAGACCGGGGCGATGATTAAAAATAATCCTCAGGAGTCATTTATCATGCTGTGTTCAGATATAAAGGATTTTAAGATGATTAATGAGATATTCGGTGAGGATGCATGTGATAAGGTACTGATTAAAGAGGCAGAGCTGGTTAATGCACATAAGGAGCCTATGAGAACCTTCGGCAGGGTAAACGGTGACCGTTTTGCGGTATGCATTCCTAAGAGATATTATAAGGAGTCACAGTATATTGAGGATGTGATGACAATGAAGAAGACCTTTTCCACAGGACTTTACCAGATGAACATCTATGTGGGAGCATACGATATACAGAATACGGAGGAACCGGTGAGTGTCATGCTGGATAAGGCTAATATGGCAGTTCAGAGTATAAAGGGAGACTATCATCAGGTAGTTGCATATTATGATAATACTATTTTAGATGCTGAGCTGGAGAACAAGAAGCTCATTGCTGAGTTTGATAATGCATTGGAGAACAGAGAGTTTTGTATATTTTTACAGCCTCAGATAGGAACGGATGGAGAATGCCACGGCGCCGAAGCACTGGTGCGCTGGAACCATGGGCAGCGAGGCTTGCTTTTGCCGGATTTCTTTGTAAAATGCTATGAGGATGCAGGACTTATACATAAGCTTGATGCATATGTCTGGGAGCTGGCTGCAATGCAGCTTAAGCTATGGAAGGATGCGGGGAGGGAGGATTTGCATATCTCCATAAACATATCCGCAAGGGATTTTTTCTATCTGGATGTGTATTCCACCCTTAAGGGACTGGTGGATAAATACGGTATTTCCGTAAAGAATCTTCGCCTGGAACTGACAGAGACGGCCATAGTCACGGAGGGAGACTGCATGGAGATAATTGAAAAACTCCATGATGAAGGCTTTATTATTGAGATTGATGATTTTGGCAGTGGCTATTCATCTCTTAATATGCTGAAGGATATACGTGCCGACGTACTCAAAATCGACCGGGAATTTCTGCGGGAGACTGAAGAGGTCACAAGGAGCAGGGCTATTCTGGAGGGAATCATTTCATTATCGAACCGCATGAATATGACAGTTATCGCAGAAGGAGTTGAGACAAAGGAGCAGGTTGACATGCTCACCAATATGGGCTGCAATGTGTTCCAGGGTTATTATTTCTCAAAGCCGATACCTGTGGAGGAATTTGAGGAAAAATATAGTATTGCAAAATAATTAGGATAATAAGCAGGTCCGGTTTTGTATAAAAAGGAAATTGGTGTCAATAATATCACCATGAAATACAAGGATATTTATTACTACCGGGATGAACTTAAAGATGAATTTTCCGGGGTAAACAGAAAGACCATTACCGTGGACGGGAATTATCGTTACAGCCATGGATGCTTGTGGAAAGCAACTTCATGGGTGCTGTACAGGCTTATTATGACACCGGTTGCTTTTGCATATATGAAGCTGCATTTCTCCCTGAGGATAATCGGACGGGAGAAGTTAAAAGGGCATGGCGGTGAAGGGTATTTTCTATATGGTAATCACACCCAGATGCCGGGAGACGGCTATATGCCCACTTGTATTACGTTTCCTAAACGGGACGTGGTTGTGGTACATCCCGACAATGTATCGTTGCCCGGAACAAGAACCTTTATGGAGATGATAGGTGCACTTCCTATTCCCAATCGGGTAAGCGGCATGGGGGCCTTTCTTCGTGAAATGCAGCACAGTCTGAATAAGGGACGCTGTGTTGTAATATACCCCGAAGCGCATATATGGCCTTACTATACGGGAATACGCCCTTTTACGGAAAGCTCTTTCAGATATCCGGTGCTGTACAATCGTCCTGTTTTCTGTTTCACAGTGACCTATCAGGAACGTAAAAAAAGCCCCTTAAGGCTGATGCGCAGGAAAGAGCGCGAACCGATGATAACAGTATATGTGGACGGACCATTTTATCCGGATGTGCACGAAAACGAAAGGCAGGCGGCAAAAATACTTAGAAATCAGGTGTACGAGGCTATGGTAAGGCGGAGTGCCCATTCTGATTGTGAGAAAATCCGTTACGTCAGGATTGAGACAAAAAACAGGTAGGTTATTGTCGGCTATGGCTGAAAACATTTTATTTTGCGGGAACAATAAGGCATTTGACGGAATCTTAATCAGTGCCCTGTCGATTATTAAATATTACAAAAAGCCGTTGAACGTATACATTTTCACGGCGGATTTAAGGGATATAAAGCCTCTGTACAGTCCAATCTGCTGGCAGCAGGCTTTATTTTTGGAGGAAATTCTTACGACGGTGTGTCCGGAAAGCAGGGTCAGGCTGTACGACCTGACGCAGGACTATCGCAGTGGACTTGGTATGGGAGCCAACAGAAATACAGTGTATACGCCTTATGCGCTGCTGCGCCTGTATGCGGACAAGCTTCCTGTAAAGCGCCTGCTGTATCTTGATGCGGATACAATAGTGTGCGGCGATATTACACCGCTTTTTGAAAAGGAGCTTGAGGATTATGAGTGTGCCGGAGTGAGGGATTATGTGGGCAGGTGGTTTATTGACTATAATTATATGAATGCCGGAGTGCTGCTTTTCAATATGGATATGTGCCGCAACACAGAACTTTTTGAACGTGCAAGACAAATGTGCTGCAGGAGGCGTATGTGGTTTCCGGATCAGACCTCGCTAAACCGTCTGTGCCGCAGCAGGTATTTTCTGCCCCGCATATATAATGAGCAGAGGGCATACAGAAAAGACACGGTAATACAGCATTTCTGCAAGTCCTTAAGGCTGCTTCCTTATATCCATACAATCAATGTAAAGCCATGGGAAATAGACAGACTGCATCAGGTATATCATCTTTCGGTGCATGATGAGGTGCTTACGCAGTATGAGCATGTCAGGGAGTGTTTAAAGAGCAGGCTGCCATAAGGTCGCAGAGCTATTATTTTGGTGGATTGGTGGAGAACAGAGTATGAGTATATTCATTGAGTTTGAAATGAAACTGCTGTCCGGTATTACAGTACTTTTTCTGATATTATATATGCCACGGCTGATAGGCTGGTTTGGCTGGCTTCTGCCTCAGGAGAGGTTACACAGTGTGAAAAAACATCGTCTGGCACTTATTATTCCGGCAAGGGATGAAGGAAAGACGGTGCTGCCGCTTTTTGACAGCATACTTGCACAGGATTATGACAGGGATTATTTTCACACTTATGTGGTGGTAAAGGAGCCTCATGACGAGGTGATCGGCTATGCCTGCGGTATGGGCGCGGATGTGTATGTGGATGAGAGCCAGCAAAGCAAGGGGGACTGCCTTGATTATTGCTTAAAAAAGCTTTTGGAAAAGGGAGCGACGGAATACGACGGATATATAATTGTCGATGCGGATTGCAGGCTGGATACGGATTTCCTTTCAGCAATGAATGATGCAATGTCCAATCCTGCACAGGTAATAACCGCCCGCAAGCTTGTGGGAAACTATGATTATACAGGAACGAATGCGTCCAATTGGATTACCTGTATGAATGGGCTGATATGGGCAATCATAGACGAGCTGGGCAACCGCTTTAAATCAAGATACGGGCTGACGACAATGACAATCAGCACGGGAATCCTTATCAGAAGAGAGTTGATTGAGCACTGGGGCGGATGGCCCTACAGACAGACCTTGACGGAGGACATGGAGCTGCAACGGGACTGCGGGCTGCAGGGAGTGGGAACCTTCCACTATTCATACGCACGCCTATACATGGAGGAATCACCGGAGCATAAGGTCACGAACAAGCGCCGTACCCGCTGGATGACTGGAATGACCGCGGCAGACAGGTTGTATGCGGGGAGACTTGCCAACCGTCAGGGAATAAGGGCGTTCTGGGACAATTATTACCTGCTCTGCCTGTGGTTAGTGTATGCATACATTGGCGCACTGGCGTTTATTACGGTGCTCAACCTTGTCCTGTTCCGTCCGGAGGTGGCTGCGGCCTCGTTTCTTTTAATCTACACTGCCTTTTTTGCCCTGTCAGCCATGGCGGTGCTGGCGGACTGGGACAACATCCGCTTGTCATTTTCGCAGAAAATAATGCTCATGCTTATGCATCCGTTATTCTATATGGAATATATTTATATTGTGGGTAGGGCGATTTTTGGATGGAAGCCTAAGAGTTGGGAGAAAATACAGAGGGTGCAGTATTAGAAGGCGGAAACTGTTAGTTTTTGCCTTGGAATGGGGTTAGTATGAATTATTTTAAGTTGGCGTACACCGCGCCGGAGGTAATTCAAAAGATAGAAGCCGCAGAGGCGCAGGGGCGATATAATGAACATCTTGACCCAGTGGACTATGACAATGCCCTTCCGGTGGATGAGAGCTTTGCATATGTTCCGGAAGGCATGCTTAAATGGAAACAGGGGATACAGAGAAGGTGTCTGCTTGCTCCGTTTGCATGGTTTGTGAACCGGTTCGTGTTCAGGACAAAGGTATATGATGAGTCGGGATTTGAAGCCGTGGGGCAGCAGGGGATGATAATTACCTGCAATCACGTCAATAAGCTTGATTCCCTTGTGGTGAAGCATGCACTCAGAAAAAAGCTTAAGGAGCGGGAGTTCAAGGTGATGGTGGCGGATTTTAACAACCAGAAGGGAAGGCTTGGGGAGTACATGCGGGCCTTCGGCATACTGCCTTTTCCATCAAAATACAGTGTACTACGCCGCTTCAATCAGGCGGTATCCTCTTATCTGTCACGGGGAGCATATATTCTGTTCTTTCCCGAACAGTCTGAGTGGTGGTGCTATGAGAAACCGCGCCCCCTTAAGGACGGGGCATTTTATTATGCGGTAAAGAACAACGTCGCCGTATTGCCTCTTTTTATTACTTTTACCAAGGGGAAAAAGACTGATGAAAACGGCATTGCAAGGCGCCGCTTTCATGTGCATATTCTTAAACCGATATATCCGAGGGTGGATTTGTCACAGAGGGACAATATAGCCTGGATGCGAGAGGAAAATGCAAGAAGGTGGGAGGAGAAGTATGATGTGTTTTACAAATTGCATGAGCATTTTAAACCAGGAGTTTAATGACGGATTAAATATGAAAACATAGAATATTATAATAATTTTGTGGCAGAAGAGGCCAAAGCATGTTAAAATGGTAGAGTGTATCGGGATGGGATGAATAAAGGAGGGACAATCATGAAACCTATATATTTATCTATCCGGCAACAAGCAACCGGAAATAGAATTCGAGAATTATTAAAGGAAAACGGATTTACGGTAAAAGATATCCAGGAAGCTATGGGGTTTGAAAATCCCCAAGCTGTATACAAGTGGATTTCAGGACGTTCACTTCCGAACCTCGATAATTTTCTGATTCTTAGCAGAATATTACATACCAGTATTGAAGATATCCTCGTTGTTGACGGGGATATTGTTATTTTAACAGGAAGGAAATATTGTTCCGAACAAAACTTTGCATTGTTCCGAATAATGCGTTGATTTTATTCGGAATAATGGCTATAATATAATAGGAAGATTGTTTGTAAGGAAAACAAGGAGGCTTGTATGGCAAAGTTTATGACAACAAAAGAAGCATCTGAAAAGTGGGATATCACAGAGCGTAGAATTAACGTGCTTTGTAAAGAGGGAAGAATTCCTGGTGCGTATAAAGAGAATAAAAGGTGGATTATTCCTGCTGATGCAGTAAAGCCGGCAGATAAACGCTTTAAGGGAGAAGCCTGCATTTCACGTTTTGAGAAAAAAATCGCAGCTAAGAATGATAAGAAGCTTCCTTTGCCAATTGGAATCTCTGATTACCGCAAGGCATCCAGTGAATATTATTATGTGGATAAGACTTTGCTGATTCGAGATTTTATCGATGAGCGTCCTCTTGTTTCTCTGTTTACCCGTCCACGTCGTTTTGGTAAGACATTAAATATGGATATGTTGCGAGTGTTCTTTGAACGGTCAGAGGAAGATACTTCTGTTTACTTCCGCGATAAGAAGATTTGGGCGTGCGGCAAGGAATATCAGGAATATCAGGGAAAGTATCCGGTTATTTATGTGACATTTAAGGATGTAAAATGCGAAGACTGGGAAACGGCATATGATCTTATTTACAAGATATTAAGGAATGAGTTTGAAAGACATAGTGAGTTGCTTACCAGTGATAAGATAAGTTCCTACGAAAAGAAATATGTTACAAGTATGTTGAATGGTGAGGCTGATGAAAATGATGTAGCATGTGCGTTTTTGAATCTTTCCAGAATGCTTCATATTCATTATGGCGTGGCTCCGATTATTATTATTGATGAATATGATACTCCGATTCAGCAGGGACATGTTCGTGGTTATTATGATAAAGTAATTGATTTCATGAGAACATTGTTTTCCGGTGGTTTAAAGGATAACACGCATTTGTCTTATGGATTTTTGACCGGAATCTTGCGTATTGCAAAGGAAAGCATTTTTAGTGGACTTAATAATATAAAGATTAATTCTATTTTGGATAATCGCTATAGTGAGTACTTCGGATTTACTCCGGAGGAAGTACAGGAGATGGCAGAGTATTATGGAACTCCTGAGAAGTATGATGAAATTTGCGAGTGGTATGACGGATATCGTTTTGGTAAGACGAAGATATTTAATCCTTGGTCTGTTATCGGATACTTTAATAACGAGTGTATTCCAAGAGCTTTCTGGCAGTCTACCGGAAGCAATGACATTATAAGCGAAGTTTTGAGCAATGCAACGATGGAAATATATGAGAAACTGGAATCTCTGATGCAAGGAAGGTCTTTTGTTACCTATATCGATACGGGAGTGATTTATCCGCAGATTCAGAATAATCCATCGTCTATCTATAGCTTTTTGCTGGTGACCGGATATTTGAAGGCAGTAACCAATGACCAGCCTTTTGGCGGTGATTATATGTGTGAGGTGGCACTTCCGAATAAAGAGATTTCTTATGTGTACAGCAGGGAGATTCTTTCTAAGTTTGATAATGTGATTCCACCTGCTACAGCAATTGCTATTCAGGAAGCAATATATACGATGGATATTCCGAAGTTACAGAATAAACTTGAGACATTTTTGCTCCAGACGATTAGCTTCCATGATGCATCAAATGAGACATTTTATCATGGTTTGGTTTTAGGTCTTTGTGCAATGTTGGATAATCAGTATCACATCACATCTAATCGCGAAGCTGGCAATGGACGTTTTGATATTCAGATGTTACCATTGAATAAGAAATTGCCGGGCATCTTGATTGAACTGAAAGCAGGAAAGGAATGTACGGAAGGACAGTTGGATGAACTTGCGGAAACTGCGCTGAAGCAGATAAATGATAGGCAGTACCATGTGGAGATGAGTGCACAGGGGGTGAAGGAAATTTTGCAGTATGGTATTGCTTTCTTGGGAAAAAGTGCGAGTGTTAAAGCGGAAGTTAGAAAAGTTGAATAGAAACGGAGATTTTTTAGTATGACGGAATCTATTATAGCAGCTATAATTGGTGCGGCAATAAGCTTGATAACAACGATGTTGACACTGTTGGTCAATGCATCTATTGAAAAGAATAAGGTACAAGCAGAGAGGCAACAAAGAAAAGAAGAGGCTAAGAGGGAGAAATTAACTGATATATATACGGAGTTGGTGTCAATAATAAATGCTTATCCAAAAGAGTCACCTAATAATGCATTAGAATATATTGAATACCCTCCACATTATTCAATGGAATCTTTTGATTCGATTGTTGATATATTAAATTATCAGATTGATGATTATAAGCGACTCCTTGAAAATGAGAGTATCAGTATTGATGCCAAGAATCAATATGAAACGCAAATAAGGAAAAGGGAGTATGCGATAGAACAGGTGCTCAAAATCA
>CAMAKT010000051.1 GCA_945836135.1 uncultured Clostridia bacterium
GATGATTTCTTCCTATATTATATGAAAGAGGCAAATATAAAATCTGAATACTGCTTCTACGTGGTTCAGCAACCTGAAGAGCTCCAAAGCACTCTTTTCAAACGCCTCCTACCTCTAATTAGCAAAGTTGTCTTTTTTGACTCTGATACCAGGTATCGCTTTAATACAGAATTTGATAGAGACGGCATTATGTTTTATAGTCTTCCGGATGCTCCTTACAAGGCTGGTTTTCATAATGAAGCTCTGATACTGACTGCCAGTGATCAGTTGGAGTCAATTAATGAATTAACCAGCTGTCTGCCTGATACTATTTTTCATATCGGTGCAAACACACAGGTGTCCGATAAACTGTTGAAGCTTGGTGAAAAGCCCAATGTGAATATCTATCCACAGATTAGCCCTGAAAAGAGACAGGAACTCTGGCAAAGATGTGCTTTTTATCTGGATATTAATCATTACCGTGAAATATATGATGCACTTAACTGTGCTCAGAAGAACAATCTGCTTATCATAGGTTTTGAGGATACATTGCATAATAGTGAACTGGTATTAGAAGAATGCGTTATACCTTCAGACAATGTTGAAAGCATGATAGAGCTTATTGACGTTCTTTCAAAAAACAATGAGTATTATTTGCATCTGGTACAAGCACAGTACCGCAGAGTTCTGGAGTTCATGGATTACGCAAATCACGTGGAGGGCAGATAAAGTATGTCAATTTATGTTTTTGATATGTTAATTGGTTATGCTGCAAATGGTATCGATAACGCACTGGGATTTCGTGCCAAGCTGATGAAATCCTGCAATATACCTGTCAAATTTTTCTTTACAGACGTTCCAAAAGACCATTACATCAATCGCTATCTGCAAGCCGGAATAGACTCGGAGCAAATGGCAAGTCTGCACCAGTATATGTCCGGAGATATACAGGGATTACGTTCTTATGTAAAAATAGCGGACAAGCTTAATGAATTGCAGAATATCTTAAATTACACAAGAATTAAAGAAGAGCCTGAACAGATTATTTTATATAAAGACGAGTATCAGGTAGCCACCCTTAATCGTGATGTATTTTTCAAGGATTATTGTACATTTGCCTCATTTTTAGAACACGCAAAACTGATTCGCACCGAAAGATATGTCGGAGACAAAGTGTTCTATTCAGAAAGCTATAAAACCGTACGAAATGATAACGGTATGGCTGCACAAATAACCAAAAGAACCTTTTACGATACAGACGGTAATATAGCCTATGAACAGCTTTTGGGAACAGATGAAGTATTCTATATTTTTCCTGATGGTAACCGTATGACCAAAGCAGAATTTCTTGACGCAGCCATCCAAAAGCTTAACCTTTCAAGTCAGGACACCGTCATATTGGACCGCCCCGGGTATTTTGAATACACAGAATCCATTTTCAAACGCAAGAACGGAGCAAAGTTAATTACCGTATTGCATTCCGGCCATTATTTTGAAAAAGGTGAAGACACCAATTTTTTATATCTATGCTATGAATACTATTACTGGTTCAAATACTCCAAGTATATTGATTGGATGGTTGTTTCCACTGAAGAACAAAAAAATGAATTGCAAAATACACTGACACAATATGGTTGTCATATTCCAAGTATTGCTGTCATTCCTGCAGGCGGACTTACTAAGCTTCGCGTTCCCTCTGTTTTCAGGAAGCCTTATTCAATATTAACTGTTTCTCGTATAGACACACGTAAAAAGATAGAATGGATCATTGAGGCTGTTGCAATAGCGCATCGAACAGTACCCAATATTTATTTAGATATTTATGGAAAATGCGTTGATGCACAATATATGCACGAGCTTGAAGCAATCGTAGAAAAACATTCAGCACAGGACTACATACACTTTATGGGCTATCAGGATGTAACAGAAGTATATCAGAATTATGAGCTATACTTAACAGCTTCCCTATGGGAAACATTAGGCTTATCCGTTATGGAAGCTGTCGGCTCCGGTGACGCTGTTGTCGGGCTTGATGTAAAATATGGGAACAGGCTGTTTATACAACACGGCACTAACGGTTATCTCACCGATTTTGACGCATCTGCTTCCCTTGAGCATCCGGAAATTATCATTGAACAAATGGCCGGCAAGATTATAGAATGCTTCAGCAATTCCGAAAGATTGGAATCCTTCCATCAGGCTTCCTACCGAATTGCCCAGGATTATCTTATGCAAAGCATTGCTGACAAATGGTGCAAACTGTTGTTATAAATGTGATTAGTTGTTTATTTTTTTCTCTTCCTATATTATAATTGTAAATATATTTATAACGTAAGGAGTGACTTTATGAAACCCCGAAACAGGGATTTTCTCATATTACTTCTGATATTAACCGTTGTTTATTCCAGTCTATGTTCCTGCAATCGTTCCGGGAATACACAGTCCGGAACCGATGAGTGGGGAAGCGTTCCGGCTGAAAGCAGTTCCTCGCAAAGGGATACTGTCTCTCCGTCAAAGGAATCGCAGTCCACGAGTGAAGCACAGACATCGGACCTTACGCAGACATCGGAAAGCACACAGCCATCCGAAGAAGTGCAGACACCTGAGGAGAGCGAACCCGAGACCACAACAACAGCCACCAGGGACAATACCCCGGTTGTATTGGTCGGTTCGGCGGATGGAACCATAACCTACGGAAATGAGTCCGTCATAATCGACGCTTCCAATACTTCCGAAGGCTATATTATGGTGTCCTATACAGGCTCCAACCCCAAGGTCAAGCTGCAGATTACCGGCACCAATGGGACAACCTATACATATAATCTGCATGGCGGATATGAGACTTTTCCGCTCACCTCCGGCAGCGGCGCCTACTCTGTCGCAATATTCGAGCACATAGAAGGTACAAGCTACTCCACCCTGTTCTCCCAGAGTCTGGAGGTGTCCATTGACAACGAATTCGGGCCATATCTCTACGCCAACCAGTATGTTAATTTCAATACATCCTCCCAGACGGTGTCAAAGGCTGTAGAACTGGCTTCCACTGCGGACAACGATTTAGAAGTAATTGAAAACGTCTATAATTATATCATAACCAATTTTAAATATGACTACGACAAAGCTGCTTCCGTGCCAAGCGGATATCTTCCCATTGTGGATGATGTGCTTTCCGCAAAAACCGGAATATGCTTTGACTATTCCGCAGTTATGGCTACCATGCTCCGAACCCAGCGTATTCCTACAAGACTTGAAGTCGGATATGTTGGGGATTTATATCACGCATGGATCAGCACCTATGTTGAAGGTCACGGATGGATTAACGGCATCATAGAATTCGATGGGAAAGAGTGGAAACTCATGGACCCTACAACAGCCTCAACCAGTTCCAGCCCGAAAGAATATCTGACAAAAAAGACTTATCTTACCAAGTATGTATATTAACAGGAGGTTTTCCGCATGAAAAAGAAAAAACACTTTCTCGGCAATTCAGAAATTGCAGCTTTCTGTGACCAGTTATCCATGGTTGTCTCTGCCGGTATTCCTATTTATGAAGGTGTCTCCATTTTACTGGAGGATGCACCTGACGATGAGACAAGAGCAGTTCTTGAATCCATCTACCGGCCGTTGGAAGCCGGCGGCACCTTCCATCAGGCGCTAACTGAGTCCGGCTACTTCCCGAAATATGTACTTGACATGATTGAAATAGGTGAACTGTCCGGAAAGCTTGAAGAAGTCTTATCATCCCTTTCCCACTATTACGAAAGGGAAGAAAGCATCCGCAACGGCATCAGGAATGCTGTTACCTACCCCCTGTTGATGATAGTGATGATGCTCGCCGTAATCATAGTATTAATAGCCAAGGTTCTCCCTGTTTTCAACCAGATTTATACAGAACTCGGAAGCAGCCTGACCGGCTTTGCTGCCGTAATGATGAATATTTCCACTTTGCTTAACAGGTATATGCTCTACGTCCTTATAATCGTTGCCGCGCTCATAGTAGCCCTTTTCATTTTAACAAAAATGGGAGCCGGAAGGCGCCTTATCCAGAAAGGAGCCTTGGCAAGCATCACTGCATCCGGCAGATTTGCCAATTGTATGCACCTTGCACTTAGCAGCGGACTTGACACTGACCAGGGAATGGCTTTGGCAGAACAGCTTGTAGACAATCCTTACATGGAATCCCGAATCCGCAAGTGCCGTGACCTGATTGCTTCCGGAAAAGCATTTGCAGAAGCAATTTTAACCTCTGAAATATTCAGCAAAGTATATGCTTCCATGATTACAATCGGTTTTAAAACCGGTTCCCTTGATGAAGTAATGAGCAAAATATCAAAGGAATATGAAAATGATATAGATTACCGGATTGGAAGGTTTATATCCGTTTTAGAACCTACCTTGGTAATCATAATGTCGATTTTTATCGGATTGATTCTCATTTCATTCCTTATGCCTTTGATTGGTATTATGTCCAGTATCGGATAGAAAGGAGCTGCCATGGCACTTTTTCATGTAAAAAGTAAGCACACCTACCGAAAAGCAATCGCATCTGTTCTTTTATCCGCTGCTGTTGTTCTCCTGCTCGCCGTAATGGCAGACAGAGTGAGAATATCCAACGAAACCGAACAGACCGCTATTTTAGAAAATGCCGTTGAGAGAAGCATTACAGAATGTTATGCCTTAGACGGGGCATACCCGCCGAATATTGATTATCTGGTAGAGCATTATGGTCTTACCTATGACAGTGCACAATATTTTATCGACTACCGGTACATCGGCTCGAATCTCAGACCGGATGTCACCATTATTAGAAGGAAGTGACAGCCATGATACAATTAAAAAAAGCACAGGAGCATACCATAGACAGGATTTTTATCCTTGCCCTCTTAGCACTTTTTTGTGCGACTGCATTTCTTGTTGTTTCCATCGGTGCCGGGGAATACCGCTCCATCGCCAACGCAATGACCGACAACTACGAAACGCGCACCGCCGCTTCCTACTTAGAGGAAAAGATAAACCAGAATGACATTGCAGGTTGTGTTGACATTACTTCTGTGGGCGAACAGCCTGCCATTTCACTCTGCAAAACCATTAACGACACGGATTATTTAACCTATATCTACTGCTATGACGGTTACCTGTGGGAAATTACCGTATCCTCCACAACCACTGTTAACCCGGGCGAAGGTCAGAAGATTATCAAAGCGGAAGCATTTAATGTTGAGCAAGTCACATCAGACCTTTTTTGCCTGACCATTACCGACACTGCTAACGTAACACAGCAGCTATACGTTTCTCTTAATACAAAACAATAATTAAAATCCGAGGGATTAGCATGAATCGATACCGACATTCCAAATCCAGTCTTTTTCTGATGGAAATTATTTTAAATATTTTGTTTTTTTCAATCCTGGTGACTTTCTGCCTTCAGATTTTCTTCAAGGCATACCGCGTATCTGAAGGCACATCCGTACTCCACCGTGCGGTTACAATCTGCAGTTCCATCGCCGAAATCTGCCAGAGTACGGAGAATGCAGATAATCTTCTGCTCACAATTTATCCGGATGCAGTAAATCAGGGTGAGAACACTATCATTTATTTTGACGATAATTTTACGCAGTGTGACAAAGAAAAAGCAGTGTATCAGGCCTGTGTTACACCGTCAAGAGATGTACTTGTATCATTTGACGTTACTTTTTCAAAAATTGAAACAACAGACACAATTTATACATTGTCGTTTTGTACATACACTCCCTCCTCACTATCCGATATAGGAGGTATCCCGCATGAATAAAAAAGAAGCTGCATTTTCACATTTCGGTTTTTCCACGATTCTCATGGTATTTATCATGATATGTCTGGTGACCTTTGCTGCACTTTCTCTGCTGTCTGCGAATTCAGATTACAAGCTCAGCCGTAAGACTGCAGATAAGACAACCGGATACTATAATGCAGATGCCAATGCCAGAAGTTACCTATACAAGATAGACCTCTGTCTTGCCGAACTTTACAGCGAGTCAGACGACGAGTCCGCATATTTTCATGAACTGTCTGCCCGACTTGAGCTCATAGATATTCCTGACGGACTTACGAACAATATTATCAGTGTTGACGACGACATTATTTCACTCTCTTTTGAGTCTGAAATATCAGATTTCCAAAGGCTGTATGTCACCTTGAAAATGAATTATCCGCAGACCGGAAATGACGATTTCTACGAAATCACCCGCTGGCAGACCAAGGCTTCCCTTGAGCCATCGGAAGATGATGATATATTGCACCTGCTAAGCAACTAACAGCAATAAACGAATATCAATAATGCGAAAGGATTGAATAATAACATGAACGTCAAAGAAATCTTAGAGAACATCACAAAGCAAAATGCATCCGATATTTTTGTCGTAGCCGGGCGTCCGCTGACCTACAAAGTAAATGGCAAAATGTACTCCTATCAGGAAGAACGTATGAAGCCGGATATGTGCTATGAATTTGTAACCGGTATTTATGAGTTGGCGGACCACCGCGATATCTCATCCTTTGAAGCCAAAGGAGACGATGATTTTTCCTTTGCCATTGTCGGTGTCTCCCGTTTCCGTGTAAGCACATATAAGCAGCGTGGTTCATATTCTGCCGTCATTCGTATCATTACATTTACACTTCCAAAGCCTAGTGAACTGATGATTCCGGATTCCGTGATGAATCTTGCCAACACCAACAATGGAATGGTTCTTATTACGGGACCTGCCGGAGGAGGAAAATCCACAACGCTGGCTTGTCTGATCGACAAGATTAATTCAGAACGTGAAGCTCATATTATCACACTGGAAGACCCCCTGGAGTTTCTGCACTCCCATAAGAAGAGTATCGTAAGCCAGCGTGAGGTATGCACCGATACCGAAAATTATCTTACTGCACTTCGTGCTTCCTTAAGACAGAGTCCGGATGTCATTCTTCTTGGCGAAATGCGTGATTACGAGACAATCAACACTGCGATGACAGCCGCTGAAACCGGCCATTTAATTTTTTCCACATTGCACACAATCGGTGCTGCCAACACCATAGACCGAATTATCGATGCCTTTCCGGCTGCCCAGCAGTCACAGGTTGCAATACAGCTTTCAATGGTATTACAGGCCGTGGTTTCCCAGCGCCTTCTTCCGACAGTGGATGGAAGGATGGTTCCTGCCTTTGAAATCATGGTATTGACCCCGGCTATACGCAACATAATCCGTGAACGTAAAACACACCAGATTGATGGTATGATTTATTCATCTTTAAATGAAAATATGATAGCCATGGATACAAGTATCTTCAAGCTCTACAAGCAGGGAATCATTGACAAGCATACTGCTCTTTCCAACGCCTCCAACCCGGAGATGCTTGGCAAGAAGCTGGGAATCTAGGTGCTATGGACATTTTACGTCTGTACAAAGCAGAGCTTTTTTTAATAATCTAATTAATTAACCAGTAAAGGAGACAGAGTATGTTAGCAGTAAAGAACTATAAGTTCTGGTTCTGTACCGGTTCACAGGACCTGTACGGTGATGAGTGTCTTGCCAAGGTGGCAGAACATTCCAAGAAAATTGTGGAAGCGCTCAATGCTTCCGGTGTGCTTCCTTATGAGGTTGTATGGAAGCCTACACTTATAACCAACGAATTAATCAGAAAGACATTTAATGAAGCCAATGCCGATGAGGAATGTGCCGGTGTTATCACATGGATGCACACCTTCTCCCCTGCCAAGTCATGGATTCTTGGTCTTCAGGAATATCGTAAACCGCTTATGCATCTTCACACACAGTTTAATGAAGAGCTGCCTTACGGAACCATTGATATGGATTTCATGAATGAGAACCAGTCCGCCCACGGAGACAGAGAGTACGGACATATTGTAAGCCGTATGAGAATTGAGCGCAAAGTTGTTGTGGGACATTGGTCAGACCCTGTAGTTCAGGGCAAGATTGCCTCATGGATGCGCACAGCAGTGGGAATTATGGAGAGCAGCCACATCCGCGTAATGCGCGTTGCCGACAATATGAGAAATGTTGCCGTAACCGAGGGTGATAAGGTTGAAGCCCAGATTAAGTTCGGATGGGAAGTTGATGCATATCCGGTAAATGAGATTGCCGAGGCTGTGGAGGCCGTATCCGCTTCCGACACCAACGCCCTTGTTGATGAATATTACGACAAGTACGAGATTCTTCTTGAAGGTAGAGATCCGGCAGAGTTTAGAAAGCACGTTGCAGTTCAGGCGCAGATTGAGCTTGGATTTGAGCGTTTCTTAACAGAGAAGAATTATCAGGCCATTGTTACTCATTTCGGTGATCTTGGTGCCTTAAAGCAGCTTCCGGGTCTTGCTATCCAGCGTTTGATGGAGAAGGGCTACGGCTTTGGTGCTGAGGGTGACTGGAAGGTTGCTGCGATGGTTCGTCTCATGAAGATAATGACAGCCGGCATGAAGAATGCCAAGGGTACTTCCATGATGGAAGATTATACCTATAATCTTGTAAAGGGCAAGGAAGGAATCCTCGAGGCACATATGCTTGAAATCTGTCCATCAATTGCCGAAGGGCCGATTAAGATTAAGTGCAATCCTCTCTCCATGGGCAACAGGGAAGACCCGGCAAGACTTGTCTTTACATCTAAGGAAGGCAAGGGTATTGCAGTATCTTTAGTTGACCTTGGCAACCGTTTCCGTCTTATCATCAATGATGTGAACTGCAAGAAGGTTGAAAAAGATATGCCTAAGCTTCCGGTTGCAACGAATTTCTGGACTCCGGAGCCTGATATGTACACCGGTGCCGAGGCGTGGATTCTCGCCGGTGGTGCTCATCATACTGCCTTTACATATGACCTCACCTCCGAGCAGATGGGTGACTGGGCTGCTGCCATGGGCATTGAAGCACTGTATATCGATAAGGACACAAAGATTCGCGACTTCAAGAGAGACATCATGCTGGGAGAAGTATTCTACAGATAAGAGGTATTCATATGCAGGAAAGCAGACATAATATAACGGTAAACGCGCCTCTGTACCGCGACCCAATCTACGATGCCCCTACCGACCCGGTGATAGTATGGAACAACAAAGAAAAAAACTGGTGGATGCTCTACACCCAGAGACGCAGCAGTGTAAACGCCATCGGTGTTTCACATATTCACGGAACAGCCATCGGTGTAGCATCATCAGAGGATGGCAACAGATGGCTGTACCGGGGAACTCTTCCCAGACTTGATTTTGAACCGGGGCATAACACCTTCTGGGCACCGGAGATAATCTATGCCGAAGGCAAATACCATATGTATGTATCCTACATAACAGGTGTGCCAACCGACTGGAATTGGCCTAGACATATCGTACATTACACAGCAGAGGACCTGTGGCAATGGCATTTTGAGAGTGTTCTTAATCTGTCCTCAGACCGAGTAATTGACGCTTGTGTCCATCCTGTCGGAAATGGTCAGTACAAAATGTGGTACAAGGACGAAAAGCACGACTCACATACCTACAGTGCTGTAAGCCGCGACCTCTATAATTGGGATGTGTGCGGTGAGGAAATCAGCTTTAACAGCCATGAAGGTCCTAATGTATTTGAATTTGGCGGCAAAAAATGGATGATAACCGACGAATGGAATGGCATGGGTGTATATGAAACAGAAGATTTCACCCATTGGAACAGACAGGGAGTAATTCTCCGGGATGGCGGCAGCCGCTTGGGAGACGGTGTCATGGCAAACCATGCCGACGTAGTCACCACCGGCAGCAAGGCATATATCTTCTATTTTACACATCCATATTTCCTGAATGAAAACAGACGCAATAAATCCTATATTGCAAACGCAGATGACGGAAGAGCCTGCATTCAGGTAGCTGAATTAGAGGTTAAAAATGGAGTTCTAGTATGCGACAGAAATAAAGAATTTTCACTTAATTTATTTGATTGATGCAAGGGCCAAAAGGTCAAAAAGGGGCTGTTAAAAAACAGCCCCTTTTGAAAACAATCAACCAATTCCGGCACACAACTAATTGTGTTTTTTGTTATATTCTTCTATTAAATCTAATCTCTGTTTAACCATTTTATATTCATCAATAAAACCATTCTTCAACGCTGCATGTGCACAATTTTTTAATGTTGCAATATAATCTGCTTTATTGCTTTCAGTAACCGGTATCCCCATAACAGATAAAAGTGCCATGCGTTCTTCATGCTGGGAAACTAAAATATTGATTTTGTCTCTTGTCCAGTTGCCGGACATTATACTATTAGAACGTATTCGATACATGTATAAATGTCTGTTAACATAAACAACTTTGTCTGTCAAAAAATAAAGCTTATAAATTGTGAGAGAATCTTCATGAATCTTGCCATTGGGAAAAGACAAATTACGAAAAAGTTCCTTTTTAATCAATTTTCCCCAAGCTACAACTAAAATAATGTTATATGCATTAGTCGGATTATAATAATTTTGATACAGCTCTGTTCCTGTAAATAGTTTTGTATCATACCCTTCTTCCAGACTAGGGAAATAATACATTTTTTCACCTTCTACATATCTGTAAAAGGAACATATAGCAATGTCTGCATCATACCTTATAATATTATTGTATAAACACTCTAAATAATCCTCCTTGATAGCATCATCTGAATCCACAAATGTAATATAATCACCTTTTGCATATGACAGTGCTAGATTACGTGCATTTGCAAGGCCCCTATTCTCTATATGATATACTTTTACTCTTGAGTCTTTCTTTTGGTATTCTTCTGCAATTGTACCGGAGGAATCCGTAGAACCATCATTAATAATGATTAGTTCGAAGTTTGTAAATGTCTGATTTAATACCGAATCAACGGCCATATTCAAATATTCCTTAACATTATATACAGGCATTAAAACTGAGATTAAAGAATTATTATTTTTATTTTCCATTATGAGTCCTTGTTTTTATTTTAATAATACAGCCGGAACATTTTTACGTCAACATAAAGCAATGAGATATTATGTAACTTTCTTCTCACTTAATTGATAACTTTATATATGAAATAAACTCCTCCGCCACATGTGACAGTGTATGGTTCTTCTTCCAGATAAGTGCATAGGAAGCAAACGCATTCGGATGGTCAATCCGCCTTATGCATACATCCTGATTGTGCACAAGTGTCGAAATCGATTCCGGAAAAATTGAAATACCTACGCCGTGGAGGCTAAGCTCATAAGCATTCATCATATGTGCAATTCGTCCACGTATAATCGGGGTACGGCTTTGATCCGAGAACCACTTATTTATTTCACTTTTTCTTGATTCACGGGAAGGAATCAGCAAATCAAAGCTGAGAAGTTCATCCGGCACAACAGCCTCCTCTTTCTCAGAATACAGCGGATGCCCTTTAGGTATCATGGCAATCCATGGCTCCTTATACACCGGAAGCACATTAAATTCCTCTGTGTTGTATGGTGCGGTAATCATTGCAAGTTCACATAAGCCCTTGGTCACGCGGTTATTGACATCATCCGTGTTCCCATTCCACAGGTTGTACTGGACATGCGGATGTTTCTGCCTGAATGCTGCAATCCATTCCGCAAACAAACGTGGTCCGCAGCCTTCCACGGAGGCGATGTACAGCGTTCCCTGCAGCCCTTCCTTCATCTCGCGTACTTCTTCTTCCGAGCGGTTGACCAGATCAAGAATCTGTGTGGCATACTGTAAAAAAAGCTCCCCTTCTTCCGTCAAAGCTACCTTGTGCGGTGTCCTTATAAAAAGAGTTGTTGCATTTTTTGATGAGTACTACAAGACATTTGCAGAAAGAATCTAAAGCTTAAATGGCTCTCACTTATTAAGTGCAGAGCCATTTTCATGCTTCTTTTTAATTATCAACCTCTACAAGCGAAATATTTCTTATCTTCCCAAATACCGGAGGTGTATTCATACGAACGCCAAGCTGCACCTGTCCCACTTCCAGCATAATATCTTCTATACTGTGTGTCACAAAGCATACATCCGATGGGAATATCATCTTTTTTATTTCATTCTGTCCATTACAGGAAATAGTTTTTAAGAATAATTCCACCTGCACACCTGTGGTATTGGTACCTCTGTAGTCAACCGATAAGCAGTACTTCCCCACTTTATTGATAAAAACATTGCGGGACAGTTCAAATGTAAAATTACATTTTGCTGATACATACACTTCACCGTCCTGAACATTTACTTCCACTTCCTCCGGCTTTCTGCACACCCACCAGTCCTTAATACCCTCCGAGAAATCTCCGTTCGGAATCAGATTAGTTCCCAATGGTGCATGCACGGATTCATCCACCACATAAAGGCTGTTAATATATTCCTCCAGGTTGTCAATATTTGGATGCTTCGGATTAAAGTCGCGGTATGCTTCAAATGCGCACAGTGCTTTTCCGTGTTCATCAAGCATTCCCATGTTTTCATCCCAGCTACCGTATGTTTTTCCCGGAGTGCAAAGCGGCTCCCAATAATATACACCGGTAGGCAGATTTCCTGATACCGTGGAAGCAATCTGCATCACAAGTTCAAGAGAGCGCTTCTGTTCTTCCTGTCCTGCCGGAAGCCCCGCTGTTTTCATCAATTCCTTTGAGACGTGTTCGTTCTTACAATGTCTCCATGGATGTGCTGTTTCAACCACGAATACAGGAAGATGGTATCTCTCAATCAACTGCTCCATGGAATTCTTCAAATCCATAAAGGTTCCGTGCCAGAAAGAATAGAACGAAATTCCGATTGCATCAATCGGCTCCATCCCCGCTTCAAATACAGCATCAAACCACTCCTTCAAATAGAAGAAGCGTCCTCCCTGGTCTAAATGAATCATTACAGATATTTCGGATGATGTATCCCTTACCGCGCGTATGCCGGCATTGATTAGTCCTGCAAGGTTTTCATAATTCGGCACGGCCCCCTCCGGAAATAGCATACCGCTTCGAATTTCATTGCCAACCTGTACGATATCAGGAAGGCATCCGTGCTCTTCCAGAGTGTCAAGGACTTCTTTTGTATATGAATACACAGCGTCTTTCAGCTCATTATATGAGAGCTTTTCCCAAGCATGGGGCTTGCGCTGCTGCCCCGGGTCTGCCCAATAATCCGAGTAATGAAAATCCAACATAAAGTGCATACCATATGCCTTAATCTTCTTTGCCATCTCCAGTGTATGCCCTAAATCACAATACCCCTTGGACTCCTCAAATCGTCTTGGGTCATTCCAGATACGCAACCTTACCGAATTAATCTGATTCTCTTTTAGCAGCTCAAAAGCATCAACGCATCTTCCGTCCGCTGTATAGAATTTCTCTCCCCCGTCTAAATGCTCCGGAAGAGAGGAAATATCCATCCCCTTTAAGAACTTCATCTTTGCTTTTCTTTTTCTGGTGCATTTTACTTCATACATTTTTTTGTCTGCCATAACCAGATATTCGTCCAATGTCAGATTACTCTTTGGATCCGTAATAATAATTCCATGACTGACATGTATCTGTTCAGGGGTTAAAACATTATTTACACGTTGTACAAAATCCCGGCACATTTCCATCGTCGCATCTGAAAAAAACACGACAAACTCATCGCCGCCAAACCGATAGGTAAATCCGTTTTCCGGTTTATTCTGCTCCAGTGCGTCTGCGATTTTCTTTAATACCGTATCTCCAAAATCGTGCCCGTAAGTATCGTTTATCTCCTTGAAACTGTCCACATCAAAAAATACCATGGCACATTGTATATTTTGTTTCCGGAATTTGTCAAAACGAGGCACAATCATCTCATGATACGCCACACGATTGTATAATTTTGTAAGAGAATCCCTATTGTACACATTTTTCAGCTTTGTCTGTTTATATAAGCTTTCAAGCTTCGAAACAAAAGCAGAATGCACATCATAGAAATTGGATTTATCATATAAAAAGGCAGGTTTTTTTAGTATAGTATACCCCACCAGCTGCTCGCGAAAATGAATCGGACTAAACATATAAAATGTCTGCACTCCGTTTTCATCCAGATATCTTTCCAATTCGTTTGAATCTGTAATGTGAATTTCCCCATCTTTTTCTGCTGCATATCCGATTACCATGTTTCTGCGGTCGTACCCATCAGTTGGAAAAACAGTGTCTATTTCGGCTTCCAACAGCTTTTTATCAACCGCAATGTATATTCCATCACAATTAAGGGAAAGAATATACTCGGCAAATTTCTTAAACAGCTTACTGTATTCATTACATTCGGCAATGTGATTCTCCAATTCCATTACCGCATCTTCCTCGGTTTCCCTTTTCACCGAATATTCAATCTGCCATTTTGCATAATCACGATATTCTACCCTGCCGCTGTTAGGACACCCACAGCTCTCTGCAAATATACATTCGGAAGTAAAATAGTTAAAAGGCTCCACCTTTTCGCCTTTCCATACACGCATCAAAATTTCAAGAGATGCCCTTCCGATATTTCCCCGATTATGCTCCACCGTTGAAATCTGCGGTTTGTAATAAGCAGCCTTATCCAGATTATCAAATCCTGTAACAAGGAAGTCCTGTGGTATCTTATATCCCAATTGTTCCGCTGTCGAACACATTCCCGCAGCAATATTATCATTGGCACAGACAAATGCTCCCGGAAACTCTCTTCCCTGCTCTACCCACTCTTTCATATAGCGCACACCGGTTCCGAAATCGAAATCCCCGAACAAGCAGCGGTCTTCTCCGGCCGGAAGCCCATAATCCGCCATAGCCTCTTTAAATGCAGCATATCTCATCTGATTTTCGTAGTTATAATCCGGTCCGCCGGCAAACACGAAATCCCTGCACCCGTGCACGTTGTAGAGATGGTCTATAATCTGTCTGAAAAGCTTTTTGTTGTCATTTCCGACATAGTAAAATCCATCTACTGCATAAGATAT
>CAMAKT010000052.1 GCA_945836135.1 uncultured Clostridia bacterium
ATCGGATGTGTTATTGAGTTCGATAATCATAGTGAACCTCCTTATATTTCATGCAAAATAAAAAGCACTATTTGTATTATTTATATTAATACAAATAGTGCTTTCTGTCAACAGGCTTATGCTTGTAATTTTACATCTTATGTCGCCTGCGTCTTGGAATGCGCTCCTGCACCGGATCCGACTCATACCATTCCTGAAGCTTCTCCACGATAAGTGACAAATATCTGAAAAGTGATTCCGTGGCAATGGCAAAAACAACAGCGAGCATAATACATTCTGTGGACATCTTGCTCATGTAGAACAGGCTTCTAAGCACCGTACTTGAAAAGGCAAGTCCGATAATACAGCAGATAAGTACTATCACCGACAGTCTTGTCTGAGGTTTGCTTATCTTATATAGAATCATAAAGCCCACGATGGCAAGAAGCAGCGTTGCCGCCGTGGCAATGCCGTCTGGGTCAAGACCGAAGGTATTACCGAATAAAACCAGAGCTCCCACACATATTGTGTCCGTAAGGCCTGCCGGAAGTGCCCGCAACAGCACATTGCTCATAAAATGACCTTCAATTCTCTTTTTGTTAGGCTGCAGTGCAAGAAAGAATCCCGGTATTCCTATGGTGAACATCGCAATCAGTGAAATCTGTGCCGGTTCAAGCGGATATGTTACTGCCGCTATAATAGAGCACAATGCCATAATGAAGGAGAAAATGTTCTTCACAAGAAATAAGCTGGCTGAGCGTTCAATGTTGTTGACTACGCGTCTTCCCTCCAGCACCACCGAAGGCATCTTGGAAAAATCCGACTCCAGCAGAACAACCTGTGCCGACTGTGCCGCTGCCTCGCTTCCCGATGCCATGGCAATACTGCAGTCTGCATCCTTAAGAGCCAGCACGTCATTGACACCGTCACCGGTCATGGCTACGGTGTTGCCCTGCTTTTTGAGAGCACGCACAAGCAGTCTCTTCTGCTCCGGTGAAACACGCCCGAACACCGTGTAATCACGGGCTGCATCGAAAATCTCCCTATCGGTATGAATCGTCGATGCGTCAATATAGCTTTCCGCTCCGGCAATTCCGGCCTGGGCCGCAACCTCTGAAACCGTCACAGGATTGTCTCCGGAAATAACTTTAACTTCTACATCCTGCTCGGCAAAATATCTGAAAGTCTCCTTTGCATTATCCCTGATTGGGTTTGCAAGTATCACATAGCCCAGAGGAATAACAGGCTGTGTAAGGGACTTTCCTTCAATGATTCCTATGTATTTTGCAAATACAAGGACACGTCCGCCTGTCCTTGAAAATTCTTCTATATTATCCTTATGCTGCCCATACTGTTCCCGTAACACCATCTCCGGAGCGCCAAGGACATAGGCTCCGTCCGTGTATGTAACCGAGCTGTATTTTAATGCGGAGGTGAATCCTGTCACGGAAACAGGCTTTTTCCCCGTTCCTTCTTTAAAATAATTCTTAAGCGCTGCCATAGTAATGTTATCATCGCCCATAGCTGCAACAAAATCTCCCAGCATCTTGCTTAAAGGAGCATATTTTTCTCCCGGCAGTTCACTGACCTTCTGCACGGACATTGTATTCTCGGTTATGGTACCTGTCTTGTCCACGCATAGAACATTTACACGAGCAAGAGTTTCTATACTCTTCATATCATGAAGCAGCACCTTCTGTGTGGCAAGCCTGATGGTACTGACTGCCAGTGCCACGCTTGTAAGCAGGTACAGCCCCTCAGGAATCATTCCGATAACTGCCGCCACCATAGCCGTGACCGCATCCGGGAAGCTCTCAAGATTCACATACATACCCTGCCACAGAAGCAAAGCTCCCATTGGGATAATAATTATTCCAACATACTTAAGAAGATTGTTGAGCGAGCGTATCATCTCCGATTCCTCGCCCGAACCCATGGCCTTTGCCTCCATGGTGAGCTTGGATATATATGAGTCTCTTCCCACATTCTCAAGACGTGCCCTGCAGTTTCCCGATACCACGAAGCTACCGCTCATAAGTGAATCACCGGTCTTCTTTACAATGTCATCCGACTCACCGGTAAGAAGTGCCTCATTGACCTGCACACTTCCCGACACCACAACAGCATCGGCACATATCTGATTTCCCGCAGTGAACACTACTATGTCATCCGCTACAAGCTCCTCCGTCCTTATTGTGCTTACTTTTCCGCCACGAACCACTCTTGCGCTTGGGGCGTTTAGCATATTCATCTTGTCAAGTACAGCTTTGGCACGAAGCTCCTGAAAAATTCCTATAGCTGAATTGGCAAATATAACCGGAAGAAATGTAAGGTTTCTGAAAGACCCCACCATAATAAGCAACACTCCAAGAGCCAGGAAGATTATATTAAAATATGTAATGCTGTTGGATATAATAATTTCCCTCACCGTCTTAGTGGATGAGTCCATTGTCTCGTTGTTCCATCCGGCATCATAATGTTCCTTGACCTGCTCTTGGCTTAACCCCTGCTCCGGATCAGGTTGGTAACGTGTTATATCCCCTCTCTTTGCAAGCGATTCCTGCAGCCTGTTAACACGCCGCTCATCCATTCTCTGTCGTAAACTTTTAAATAAACTTCCCTGCCTGCTCACCGCTTTCAATCTCCTCCAGCTTAGCTGCAATATGTGACTTAACCAGTTCACTAATTTCCGGTTTCTTGAGTTCCTTATATTCCTCGTATGGTATCGGCGTAAGATAATGTACCTGGGTAGTAACCTTCTCAAAGGTATCACTGTTCATTGATTTATAGGAATCATATACTACCACCGGTACAATCGGTCCTTTGCTTCCCTGGCTGCAGGCAAAGCAACCTCCAAAGAACTCCTGGAGTTCATTGTGATTGTCCGTATACCCGCCTTCCGGGAAAATAAGAAAGTTCTGTCCCTCCTTAACTTTATCCGTTACCTCCTTAATCGCCTTAACCTTGGCTCTAATATCAGAAAGGTCAATAGGTACACCTCCCACAAGCCCGCATACCTGACGACTTAGAAATCTCTCCGCCTGCTTCTTCTCCCACAGTACTCCACAGGGTCTGCCAAGAGATAAAAGAATTCCCAACGCATCATATTTGCCCTGGTGGTTTCCATAGAGAATGAAGCCATCCTCCTTCGGAATGTTTTCGATACCATATACTTTCGTGGTTGTCCTCGCCCTTTTTCTTAAGTGGTTCATAATATGGCAGGCAAATTCAAATCTTTGCTCTACCGTATATTTATCCTTATGCTTTAGCATATAATTTGCCTTTGGTACTGCATACATTACATAAAACAGGCTGGACGCAACCACCCATTTGAATCGTAGATTAATCAATTTATCCTCTCCTTATCGTATACAAGCTCATGACATTCAAATGCCTTACAGTATAGAATAGCATAATATATACAGTTCGGCAAATACCTTTTCCCCATATGGTGAAAAATAATATTACAGATACTCTCTCATATTATGTGCCAGTTGTTCTTCTTCCTTGATTATATTCTCTGTCAATGTCTTAACTCTAGGCGCCGCTGCTCTGTACTGGTGCAGATACCTGTACAAGGACTTAACTCCCATATTGCATCCGTCCGTAATAAGATCTGCCACTACCCGATCCGAGTCCTCATCACCAAGCTTTACATTGGTTTTCATCCATGACATGAGCTTAGCCATGGTTCCCGGCTCCTTCCCAGCATCGTTATATTCTGTTAAAAGTGAATGGGTCTCATTCCCAAGTCTTGAATGCTCCTGTTTACTGGACTGCAAAAGCTCTTTCAATCGGCTGTCCGTAACATGCTCCATTACCTCATCCAAGGAGGACACTCCCATCTTAATTCCGGCATTGCACTCTCTTAAGAGTTTAATTGTATCATCTTCCATATCAGTATTCTTCCTTTCTGCTTTTTTAATCAGTATTTATTATTGCCGCTTTATAGCTTTTCATTCGTTGAAATACTGCTGGACTTCATGTAATGTCAGGTATATATTAAAATAAGTAAACTTTTAGGAGGTATTACCATGACTTCACAGGACCTTAGAAGCACATTAAGAAGCATCGACCATAAAAGCTACCCTGCCTACAAATCACTTCGCGGCAGCTATAGCTTCGGTAAATACATTCTCGACATTGAGCATGTGCAGGGCGACCCCTTTGCGGCACCGTCACAGGTAAGCGTGCATGTTCCCCTGTCCGCGGCCGCTTTTCCCGAATATACACTTGCAAACGATACCGCCAGAACTGCCCTCGCCGACTATCTGCTGCGCGGTTTCGCATCAGAGGTGCAGCATTACTCATTTCAGGCAAAGGGTTCCGGCAAAAGCGGGCTTATGGAGGTAAGTCGCTGCGGTCAGGAAATACTTAAGAGAAGTGCCTGCGAGATAACCGGAAAAGAAATTGTTGTCCGTTTCTTCATCGGCTTTCCTGCCAACGGCAGAACAATCAATGCAGGAGAGCTGGAGAAAATATTATTTGATTTCATGCCTGCCTGTGTGGAGCACAGCTTATATTATAAAAATGTCAACTCCGAGCAGCTTAAGAAGCATATATATCTGGCTGAGGACCAGCAGTTCATCCGCAGCGAATTGTCGTCTCATTCCCTCGTGGCATTTGTTGCTGACGGAGCCATTCTTCCGAGGGAGAGCGGAATATCCCAGAAGCCCATGAAGGGAGCCATTGCTTTTTCCTCGCCGTCCTCAATGCGCATAACCCTTACGCTTCCCCATGCCGGAGCCATTACCGGAATGGGCATTCCAAAGGGCATAACCCTCATCGTCGGCGGAGGCTACCACGGGAAATCGACCCTGTTAGATGCTCTTCAGCTCGGCGTGTATGACCATATTGCAGGTGATGGCAGAGAGTATGTGATTACCGACGCCTCGGCGCTTAAGCTTCGCTCCGAGGACGGGCGTTTTATCAAGGATGTGGACATCTCTCTTTTCATCAATGACCTGCCAAACAAGAAAGACACCCACTCCTTCTCAACTGCCGATGCCAGCGGAAGCACATCCCAGGCTGCGGGAATTGTGGAAGGCATGGACGCAGGAAGCCGCGTATTTCTCTTGGATGAGGACACCTCAGCAACCAATTTTATGGTTCGTGATGCTTTTATGCAGCGTGTAATTCAGTCGGACAAGGAGCCAATTACACCTTTCCTTGAACGTGCAAGAGACTTATATGAAAAAGAAGATATTTCCACGGTGCTGGTAGCAGGAAGCTCCGGAGCATTTTTCCATATCGCGGACACTGTAATACAGATGGACAGCTACCGCCCCGTTGATATAACAGAAAAGGTCAAATCCCTCTGCGATGAGTATCCTATACCATCCGGTGCTGCCTCACCGTACATCGCTCCTTCAAGCCACCGCATAATGACCAGGGATTCACAGAGCCTTCCTAAACGCCGGGACTACCGAACAGGAGCAGTGCGCGAGGATGAACCTGAACAGCTTAAGGTCAAGCTTCTTGCACCTGACACCTTCTCCATAGGCAGACAGAATGTGGAGCTGCGGTATATCGAACAGCTTATTGACAAAGAGCAGACTGCATCCCTCTCCATTATGCTCAAATACGCCGTTACCCATCTGATTGACGGCAGAAAAACTGTTTCTGAAATAGTTAACAAGATATATGATATGGCGAATCGTGACGGCTTAGCCGCATTCTGTGAGGGCAGACCACTTCCGGGAGGATATGCAATGCCAAGAATTGAAGAACTGTATTCCTGTTTTAACCGGTACAGACGAAGTTAAAAAACCCCCCGTTGCCCAATGCAACGGGGGATCTTTTGCTCTTATTGCTTGTCCTTAAGACAAATTATTATCTCTGAACTCTTGCGCCTGCGCCGCCCATAATAGCTTCAACTTCCTTCTTGGTAGCCATTGTTGTGTCACCAGGAGTTGTCATTGCAAGTGCACCATGAGCTGCGCCGTAATTAACAGCCTTCTCTGCGTCAACCTCGCCTGCATCACTTGTTGTAATCAGACCATATACAAGACCTGATGCGAAGGAATCTCCACCACCAACTCGATCCATAATCTCAAGTCCCTTGTAATCTGCAGCCTTGTATATCTCACCATCTGCCCAGCAGATTGCGCTCCAGTCATTAACTGTAGCAGTCTTAACTGTACGAAGAGTTGTAGCAACCGCCTTGAAATTAGGATATGTCTTGGCAGCCTCATTAATCATCTTCTTGTAGCCGTCAAGGTTAAGCTCTTTAAGGTTAGCATCATTTCCTTCAATCTCAAAACCTAAGCATGCTGTGAAGTCTTCCTCGTTACCAATCATAACGTCAACGTACTTAGCGATTTCCTTGTTAACCTCCTGAGCCTTAGCCTGTCCGCCGATAGCATCCCACATAGATGGTCTGTAATTAAGGTCATAAGAAACAATTGTTCCATACTTCTTAGCTGTCTTAATAGCTGCAAGAACTGTCTGGCATGACTGCTCAGATAATGCTGCATAAATACCGCCTGTGTGTAACCATCTTACACCAAGTGTTCCGAAAATATACTCGAAATCAAAATCCTCCGGAGTAGCCTGTGAAATAGCTGTATTAGCTCTATCAGAGCAACCCTTAGCACCACGAATACCGAAGCCACGCTCTGTGAAGTTAATACCGTTACGGCATAATCTGCCGATACCGTCTGTCTTCTTCATGTAAATAAGGTCTGTTGCAACGCCACCCTGCTCAATGAAATCTGTCATTAATGCGCCTACTTCATTATCAGCAAAAGCTGTGATAACAGCAGATCTTAATCCGAAACACTTGTGAAGACCACGAACAACATTGTACTCTCCGCCGCCTTCCCATGCGCGGAACTGTCTTGCAGTACGAATTCTGCCTTCACCCGGATCAAGACGTAACATAACCTCGCCCAAGGATACTGCATCATACTTGCACTCATTTGCTGGTCTTAAATTTAAATTCATTGCTTTGCCTCCATTTTCTGATTTATGCTCCTCATAAACCATTGTAAAATATTTCTATATGTCACTCTGCGACATAGTATATCTGAATTATATCATAATACACCTAATACATTCAAGATGTTAGGCAGAAGTTAATTTATTCACAATCTTTCACGAAATGTAAGTATTTTCCCCAACATATTTACTGTACAAACATAAAATACCTATAGCCTTTTTTCAAAAAAAGTGTTAATGTATTAATAAAAAACAGACAATTACGAAAATACAAGGATGGTGCCGCAATGAAAAAAACTGAACTCAATGAATTACAACGCAACAACAAGACCGCTATGACAGCGCACATTACCGACAGTACCGTAATGGTGATTTTTATTCTGCTTCAAGCAACCTCAAATTTAGTTACACCACTGTATGTACTTTTCGCTGCCATCCTCGGCTTTGCCCCGGTTGCCGCAGAGCTGTTTTTCTGGAGAAGGAATAAGGAAACCAAGGCAATCAAGCATCTCGTTGCTATCGGTTTCGCAATTTTTTATACCTTTTGTCTGTTCACTTCCACCAATTTTATGGTATTTACCTTCGTCATCCCGATGATTCTCGTGATATCCATATATAATGATGTCAAGTATTCATTAATGATTAATATCGGAGTTCTGATTGAGTCATTCATTCTTGTCTATCTTGGACTCAGCGGAGAAAAATACGCCTATTCCAATTATGACGCAGCCGTTATCCAGATTGTGTTCATTATCCTGATTGGCATATACTCATATATTACATCCCATACCTTAAGCTGTAATTCCAAGTATAAATTAGCCGAGCTTTCTGAAAATCAGAGCAAAACAGAAGCCTTACTAAAGGAAATCTCTGACATGTCACTTGAAATGAAGGAAGGTATAGAATACATACATGGAGAACTCGAACTGCTGGATGAAAGTTCCAAATCCACTTCCACTGCCATGCAGGAAGTGGCAAACGGAGCATCGGATACAGCTGACGCTGTCCAGCAGCAGTTACTTCAAACCGAGGCCATCCAACGTCAGGTGGATACCTTAGATGAAATATCCGCCCTGATTAATGACAGCGTGCGTCATACCTTATCAGTTATAAAAGACGGTCAGAAAAGCGTTGATGTGTTAGTTAAGCAGGTTGACGAATCTGTTAAGAACGGTGCCGATGTAGCCCAAAAGCTCAAGGAACTTGACATCCACATTGAAGAAATGAACTCAATTATAACCCTGATTAGTGACATCACTTCCCAGACAAGCCTTCTGTCCCTTAATGCAAGTATAGAAGCTGCCCGTGCCGGTGATGCCGGACGCGGTTTTGCTGTAGTTGCAGGCGAAATATCCCATATGGCCGATCAGACAAGCACCGCTACAGATAACATAACCAATATTATTCAGAGTTTTGCTTCAACAATCAGGGATGTGGTTGACGTAATCAACCATATGATTGAAGGAATCAATGAAGAAAAACAATCCACTGCCAATACCGAATCTGTTTTTGTTTCCATTGATTCAAATACGGTATCTGTGGGCGAACATGTAAATACCCTCACAGAAGACATTGTAAAGCTCAAGGAAGCTAATCAGGTCATTACCGATTCCATACAGACCATATCGGCTGTCTCCGAGGAGGTATCCGCCCATTCCAGCGAAACAATGAATCAGGAAGCGGAAAATACAGCAATCCTTCAACGAATAGATGCTAAAATGCAGTTGCTCATGCAGCTCATTTCAAAAGAAGATGGCAGCAATTAACTGCTGCCATCTTCCTATAGCGTCATATCTTTCTTGAATTTTTCCTTATCGGCGTACATCATCTTGTCAGCTCTTTTTTCAACCTCAAGTATATCTTTTCCTGCTCCCTCAGCATATCCAACCGCACTTGATACCTTCAGTCCGCCGACACTAGGCATTGTTGAAAGCTTTTTCTTCACCAATGCAATTCTGTCAAGCATTTCATCAGGAAGTGGATTATCAATCACCATCAGGAATTCATCACCGCCCACACGATATACACGGCATCTGCCATCCGACTGTTCGTACAATGCAGCCGACATCTTT
This sequence comes from uncultured Clostridia bacterium, assembly GCA_945836135.1. GTDB lineage: Bacteria > Bacillota > Clostridia > Lachnospirales > Lachnospiraceae > CAG-882. The sequence continues at coordinate 8,991 of CAMAKT010000052.1, forward strand.
TCAATCAGAGAGTCGCCCTCCGCATGTCCGTATCTGTCATTGGTTATCTTAAGATTATTCATATCCCAAAATATCACTGCTACATTTTCGATACTCGGATAATATTCCTCCACCATCTCTTCATATTTATTCTTGTTAAACAACCTAGTTCTGATATCCGTTTCTTTACGATATGTAAGCTCTGCAATGCGCTTTACATCCTCCTCATTGCTCCTTATGATGTATTGCAGCACAATCGTAAAAATAAGAAGAATAATGCATCTTGGAACCACCTCGAACAGTAGAACTACCAGCACCGGATTCTCATTAAGGCTGATAGTCAGTGCGGAGCCATCATAATTGCCAAGATACCAGCTTCTGGTCTGATTGCTTTGCAACAAGATGTTAAGGTCACATATTCCAAAGAAAAAGGATATAAGACAACTATATGCCATTGTAAAAGCGTTTACAAAATAAGCATACCACAACATTCTCTTTCTGCGGTACTGCAATGCAAAAATCAGCGGAGTCACATACAGCAGAACCGCATGAATTGACAACGTTGACGTAATGCATCCTACCATAGTACACAAAACGAATATCAACATGTATTTTACCCACGGCACCGACAAATTACCCCGGAAAAATACAATTAAAGGCACCAACAACAATACCGATGCCATGGCAAATGCAAAGTTAATGGTCTTTAACTCTATTATAAATATATTCAGAGCTGTAAGTACCCATATTACCATCATGGCAATAAAAAAGCACAAAAAGCTCTCAAGCGTCCTCTTATTCGACTTTATTTCCTGATTCTGCAGTTCTATCTTATACTGCTCGTTGAAATTATCCATATCTAACCCTCAATAATACGCATATCAAACAGCTTCCTGAAAAATCTTCCCGCCCATCGGGTAATAAGTGCATCATATTCCTCTGCTTTTACGTCATCCCCGATTCCCATAACATCAAAGACGACCCCCTGCTCTGTAATTTTGCATGGAAAATCCACCAGACCGTTCTTCTGATAGAACCTGTGTCTGCTCACTCTCTGCTCATAATTGTCCGCATCTTTGTCAAGCTGTTCTCTGGCAAGGAAAATACGACAGTCCCGGTACCTCTCCTTCAACGAAGAAAGGACGCTGCTGCCATATCCCCTGCCTCTTAATCCGTCATCAATCGCCAGATAAAAAATATATGCAAGATCTTTATATCTTAGAACCGAAACCATTCCCACAAAAGTATCTCCGTCCTTTATCTCAAGCAATTCGCCATTCCCCTTTTTCTCCCTTGCGGCAAGCAACATGAAAGGAACTCTCTCCTCCTTCGGGAAAGCTCCAAGATACAGCTTCCTAACCTTCTTTTTTTCCGAAGCTGCATTCTTATACTCAACAAAACTTAAACTCATTATAAACATACCCTTCTAAAATACTATCACAGCGAATTACTGAAAGCTTCGCTTTATGCTTTATGTTTATAATAACATTATAATTCAAAATTCACAAGCTTTCTGACCTTTTTTCGTTTAATAAGCTACCAAATAAACTTAATTTTCTTAATCTAACCTGCTAAGAATTTGTAAAGAAAAAATGTTTTATAATATTGACAACTTTTCGTAATTTGACTATGCTTGCTTTGAAATTATTTTTCATAAGAAAAGAGGAATTAATATGACTCTGAATGAACTTGAATGCGGAAAATGTGCCAGAATCCTGTCGGTTGGCGGTGAAGGTGCCCTAAGACAGCATTTCCTTGATATGGGACTGATACCGAAGGCAGAGGTCATGATGGTTAAGCTCGCCCCTATGGGTGACCCGATGGAGCTTAAAATCCGGGGATATGAGCTTACTCTAAGACTTGCTGATGCAGAGAAAATTGAGATAGAAGAGATAGCTGCCCTTACAAAAACCGGCAGTTCCAACCTTTCCAAAGCGCAGATTGCGCATCCGGGTCTTGGCGAGTCCGGCAAATACCACTCAAAGGAGGACGAAAATCCTCTTCCAAAGAACGAACGGCTCACATTTGCACTTGCCGGTAACCAGAACTGCGGAAAGACCACATTTTTCAACCGCCTTACCGGTTCCAACCAGCATGTTGGCAATTTTCCGGGTGTCACCGTGGACAGAAAGGACGGTGTCATCAAAGGCTATGACAACACGCTGGTGACTGATTTACCGGGTATATACTCCATGTCGCCCTACAGCAGTGAGGAGATTGTAACAAGAGAATTTATCTTATCGGAGAAGCCGAAGGGCATCATTAACATTGTGGACGCTTCCAATATAGAGCGTAACCTCTACCTTACCCTGCAGCTTATGGAGCTTGACATTCCCATGGTAATAGCTCTCAACATGATGGACGAGGTCAGGGAGAACGGCGGAACTGTTCTTGTGAACCTGATGGAGGAGAGTCTTGGTGTTCCGGTTATTCCTATATCTGCTGCCAAGAACGAGGGCATTGACGAGGTGATTAACCACGCCATTCATGTTGCCAAATATCAGGAGAAACCCCAGAAAAACGATTTCTGTTCACCTACAGGTAACGGAAGCGCTGTACACAGAGCAATTCATGCCATCATGCATCTGATTGAAGACCACGCAGTCAAGTCCGGAATCCCTATACGTTTTGCAGCCACCAAGCTTGCGGAGGGCGATACTCTTGTGCTTAACAAACTTGACCTTGATGAGAATGAGAAAAATACTCTGGAACATATCAGGGTTCAGATGGAAAAAGAGCGGGGCTTAGACTGCGCCGCGGCAATCGCTGACATGAGATTTAATTTCATAGAGGAATTATGTGACAGGACTGTTGTTAAGCCACAGGAAAGCAAAGAACACATAAGAAGCAGAAAAATAGATAAAATACTCACGGGAAAATACACTGCCATCCCTGCATTTATCGGAATAATGGCATTAGTCTTTGCACTGACCTTCAACGTCATTGGCGCATGGTTGTCTGATTTGCTGGATATGGGAATCACGTGGCTCACTGATGTAACCGACAATGCCCTTACCGTGCTGCACGTTAACACAACTCTGCATTCCCTTGTTATTGACGGTATATTCAACGGAGTCGGAAGCGTACTTAGTTTCCTTCCTATAATCGTGACATTGTTTTTCTTCCTGTCCATACTTGAGGACACCGGATACATGGCAAGAGTTGCCTTTGTGATGGATAAGCTTCTGCGTAAAATCGGTCTTTCCGGCAGAAGCATCGTACCAATGCTTGTGGGCTTCGGCTGTACCGTCCCGGGCGTTATGGCAAGCCGTACCTTGTCCTCAGAACGGGACCGTAAGATGACCATACTGCTCACACCCTTTATGAGCTGCTCAGCCAAGCTTCCGATATATGCATTCTTCACGGCTGCATTTTTCCCAAGGCACAGAGCCCTGATTATGGTTGGTCTGTACTTTATCGGCATATTAATCGGAATACTGGTTGCCTTTCTGCTTAAAGGCACCCTGTTCAAAGGCGAGCCGGTTCCATTCGTGATGGAGCTACCGAACTACCGCCTTCCGGGAATCAAGAATGTAGCCCAGCTTCTGTGGGAAAAGGCAAAGGACTTTTTGCAGAGAGCCTTTACGGTAATATTTATTGCCACAATCGTAATCTGGTTTTTACAGTCCTTCAGTATTAGCCTCCAGCTTGTAGAGGATTCCCAGAACAGCATCCTCGCTTCAATAGCCGGAATTATCGCTCCGATTTTTAAGCCACTGGGCTTCGGGGACTGGAGAATATCCACAGCCCTTATCAGCGGCTTCATGGCAAAGGAGAGCGTTGTATCAACACTTACCGTGCTGATACCTGCCGGTATGGCGGTTACTTCACTGCTTACCCCGGTAAACGCCCTCTCACTGCTGGTATTCTGCCTGCTGTATACACCTTGCGTAGCCGCCATCGCCTCCATAAAGCGTGAGCTTGGCACAGGCTGGGCCGCAGCCGTTGTATTCGGTCAGTTCTTCATCGCATGGCTTGCAGCATTTGTTGTACATAGCATCGGAATGCTTTTCTAAACTAAACAAGTTCATACAGCTTTGGAAGCTTATCAAGCGTCACCGCGAAGCTGTGGTTATAGAGCCTTTTAAGCGCTTCATAATCGTTGAATTTCTCCGTAAGCGCAAAATCATGGCTCCATGTCATATACCACAGCCACGGTGTACGGCTGCTTTCAAGCTCATCCCCATCGGGAATAATTCCTGTCTCCGCAATGGCTGCTCCTTTATTTTTCTTCGTAATCTTCATCAGTTCAACGTATTTTTCTTCCTCTACTGTGCAGCCGCATAATACTGCGCCTGCGCATTCCATAGCTGTCTGTACAGCCCATCTTCCTCTACAAGCTGTTCATGGCTTCCCCGCTGTACAATACACCCTTTATCAAACACCAGAATATCCTCGCAGAAACGGCAGGATGCCAGCCTGTGTGAGATATACAGTGCAGTCTTATTGCCCACCATCCGGTCAAAGCCCGCAAAGACCTCGCACTCCGACACCGGGTCAAGTGCTGCCGTAGGTTCATCCATAATGACAAAGGCAGCATCCTTATAGATTGCCCTCGCAATTGCCATCTTCTGTTTTTCACCACCGGAGAAAGAGATTCCCTCCTCCATAAAAGCCTTCCCTACATAGGTGTCAAGTCCCTTTGGAAGTGTTTTAATACGCTCTCCCATGCCTGCCTTAATAAGGGCATCCAGAGCACGCTCCTCATCCACATTCTCTCCGGCAGCAACATTCTCTCCCACCTTGAAGGAAAATACCCTGAAATCCTGAAAAACAATGGCAAAAAGCCTGCAGTAATCCGCGTAATCTATCTGGCTTATATCCGTTCCGTTTACAAGAATCTGCCCTCCGGTGACATCATACATACGGCATAAGAGCTTGATAAACGTGGTCTTTCCGGAACCGTTCTTTCCCACAATTGCCATCTTACCGCCTATAGTAAATTTCATGGACAGATTATTGATTATGTCCTCCTCAGTTCCCGGATATCTGAAATACACATTCTTAAATTCAATCTCGTAGGTTCCGTCCTCCCTGGCTGCCAGCTCCTTAGAGCCCTCTTCCCTATCCTTCATGTCAAGATATGTGCAGTAATCCTTACAGTACATACTCACCTGCTTTAAGTCGGTGATAAACAGTGCAAAGTCAGCCACACCTTGGGAAAATTTAAGGATACTCGACGCATAGGTTACCACGCCGCCCACACTGATAACTCCGGCATATGCACGGAATCCGGTAAAAAGGTATACCAGCAGACTCGAAATTGATGATGTTAACGCACCCATCCAGTCACGGCGCACCCTTATTTTTGCCACCTTTCTTCGCCCGGCAATTGCACCCTCGTCCGCCTTGTCGGCATCCGCCTCTATCACGTACTGCTGGGCATAAATGCGCAAATCTTTGGATGCCTCGACGGAGGCAAGCTTATCCAGATAGTAATTTTTCCTTGTATAAAATTCCGTCAGTTTATCGCTCTCTGCCTTGGAGCTTTCCACACAGTCAGAACTGTACTTGTAGCTTACATAAACACACAATCCCAGAATAACAAAGAGAAGAATTGCTGCCCACCATGAGCAGATAAAGCCCTTACCCCTGCCCGACGACAGCAGAAGAGGTATCATAATACATAATGCAAAGACAATGGACAGCACTGCTCTGGTGAGCCGCTCAATCCTGGCCAGAAGCCAGCCCACAGTACCGATATAATTTCCCTCTGCCTGTGCCTTGTATCGTAGTGCTTGGACAGAGGTGTCCTCCAGATACTCATAGTCCATTCTGAGGGACTTCTCATTAAGCGCTCTT
>CAMAKT010000053.1 GCA_945836135.1 uncultured Clostridia bacterium
ATAATAGCAAATAGAAATTCCTGTTCAGGATTTTTTTGAAGCATCTTCGTAATTATATCCGGAGCTGTTGCATGGTTATAGAACCCTGTCAATCCATCACAATTCGCAAGTGTCTTTAGCCGTTGAAGCTTTCTCATCAATCTAAAATCACGTGAAATACAATACTTCAAAATCTTCTCATACTCAATGGATGAAACTGTTGACAAATTGATATAATCTTGAATTCCTATCTCATCTGCTTTTTCTTCTCTTATAGGATTATATTCCTTTGCAACAATTAAAGACAAAGCCCCGGCAAACCACTGTTCATTTTTATATGATTTCATTATCTCTAATGTATCATATTGTTCTGTTTCATCTGACGCAATAACAAAAGTAACACTATTTTCTTCTTTTTCTATAATTGATGCAAATGTCGCAGCATCATGAGCATGAAATATTTGAGAATCATCGCCAATAAATTTACTAACGATTGAAAATAAGTAATCTTCAGGTTCAAAGAATATTATTACATTTCCTTCCGGTTTATACATGTACAACACCTCACATAACTACACTTGATGAAAAAAAGAACTAAAGTAAAAAAATAAGAATCACACAAATCCTTAATATTTAAGACTTCGTATGATTCTCACATAGAGCAGGATACGGGAATCGAACCCGCCTCCTCAGCTTGGGAAGCTGATATACTACCGATGTACTAATCCTGCAAAGCGGATATGAATCATATCCGCAACCGCTGTATTATTATAGCATAACCATGGTCAAAAATCCAGCATTATTTTTGTAAGAGCTAGTTCTCCAATTCTTTAAGATGCTGTGCAAGGATGTGCAGATTGCCTATGCTCTGTCCAACCTCCTCAGTGATGCAGCTGTTGTCCTCACTAATCTTAAGAGTCTCAACAGAATGCGCAGTAACCTCCTCCGTCACTCCGGAAATTGTCTGAATGCCATCTACAATTGCCTGGTTTGCCTCGTTCAGTTCATGCACAAGGATATCCATCTTGTCAACTTCTTCATATACCTTATCTGTCTTTTCATTTATTCTGACAAAGCCCTTTGCTGTGTCTCCGGCAGCTCTGTTCTGAGCCTCTGCAGTCTTAATCAGCTCCTCAACCACCTTTACAACATCTTCGAGCTCGCCGGATATGTTTCCGATAAGTTCTGTAATACTCTCTGTAGCGGTCTGAGTCTGCGTGGCAAGATTAGATATCTCCGATGCAACTACCGCAAAGCCTCTTCCGGCATCTCCTGCCCTGGCAGCCTCGATGCTGGCATTTAAGGAAAGCAGGCTGGTCTGTGAAGTGATATTGTTAATCAGATCAATAATGGACTGCATCTTTCCGGTATGTTCCCTGAGCTGCGAAAGCTCGTTGGACACATTGGCGCTTGCCTCATTTGAAACCTGTACGCACCTAATAAGCTCATCCATATTCTGTTTTGAAACATCAAGCTCTTTCTTAGCTTCCATAACGTTGTTATGTATAGTCTCCGATGAATTTTCAACCTTGTGGATTGTAGACTGAATCTGCTCCGTCTTCTGCATCTGAATCTCAATGGACTCAACTGCATCATTGGTTCCATCGGCAACTTCCTTCATGGATACCTTAGTCTGAGCCGCAGTATTCTCAAGGACTTCCATCTTGTCTGAAACCTTCTGGATATTGTCGGTAATCTGATCCGCAACCTCAAGAATCTCCTTCATCATGTCTGCGGTGCGTTCCTTCTCCTCCTCAACCTGTTTGAGCTGTTCAAGATTGTTCTTTCTGGAAACATAAGTAGCCATAACAAGAAACATAGTGAAAAGAATAACCGACGCAACCCTAATCTCTGTATCGGCCGCCTCACCCGCACCAATCTGCCCGTTCACGACCAGATAGATAACCTGGATAATATTACCCAGCGTCACAATTCCCATAAAGCCGCCAGCCAGCCTGACATCATTATATGAAATCAGAATGTTGGCAATCAGGAATGCATATACATACGCAACCGGAGATGTGGTTGTAAAAATAATAAAGAGATAAAAATTCACAAAGCCAATTGAAAATATGTACCTCAACCGTGAGGAGTCCTTATTCTTCTTATAAGCAATCAGACATATCACAAACGGCACCAATGCAAGGGCACAAAATATCATGTAGTAGCCTATAGTTCTGCTGTGCTTCAATACCTCAATGAGATAGCAGGCAACAAGAATAAAATTCATTATGCCATATGCTGTAATGCTTGTCTTATTCGACAAGCGCAGTGCCTGTGAATCTTTATTCTCCATAAGAAATCCTCCAATCTTTTCATCTGTCAAATACGTTTTTATGTGATAATTTTACCATAAAAATGTTTGAAACGCAAGGAAAGCATGGCAATGCTTTTCACAAATGTCGATTTCTCACATATTATATTTTATAATAATATGCAAAAGGAGTCTTATATGGCTTATTATAATGGCAACTATCGTTCCGGCCAGCGTCAGACGATGGCAAACTGTCCAAATCAGGCCCCACGTCAGCGTAATTCTGTATGTTGTAATCCGCGTGACAGAAGAGCCGATGAAAATAACCATTGTTCACAAAATGAAGCACGAACATTCCCTGACACCGGTTGTTCCTCCAAAGACACATGCTTTGGTCAGCCGCGTACCACTCCGGCTCAGGGAGTTGCACAGTCCTGTGTAATGCCGTCTCCGACCTGTCCGGTTGCAATGGCGTATGTGGCATTTCAAGCCTTTGAAGAACTGTTCGATGAATCCAAGGCATTCCGTGTCGGCACGGTATTTCCTTCATTATTCAAACCTTTTATGGCAGGAGGTAAATGCAGATGAGCGGAACTAATTCTGACAGAAATTCACTAATGCAGAAAATCAGTGAATGCGAATTCATGATGATAGACCTTGGTCTGTACCTCGACACCCATCCTGACTGCATGCCTGCCCTCGCTGCTTATCACAAGCATCAGGCCTCTTTCGAAAAACATGTAGCGGAATTTGAGCGGCTGTACGGACCTCTTACAATGTACAGTGTCAACTCCGACAATTGCTGGACATGGCTGGAGCTGCCGTGGCCTTGGGAAATGGAGGCGTATTAATTATGTGGATATATGAAAAAAAACTGCAATTTCCGGTTCATATCAAAGAAACCAACCCTAAGCTCGCGCAGCTTATTATCAGCCAGTACGGCGGTCCCGATGGAGAAAGCGCAGCTTCCTTCCGATACCTGTCACAACGTTTTTCCATGAAGGACAGAAAAGTGATGGGTGTGCTTACAGACATCGGCACCGAAGAGCTCGCACATCTCGAGATAATCGGCGCTATGGTGCACCAGCTTACCCGTGATCTGACACCTGAGGAAATTGAGAAATCGGGCTTTGCGCCATACTATGTTGACCACACCCTGGGTGTTTGGCCACAGGCGGCAGGAGGCATACCTTTTAATGCATGCGAATTTCAGGTAAAGGGTGACCCGATTACGGACCTTACGGAAGATATGGCTGCTGAGCAGAAAGCCCGTACCGTATATGATAACCTATTAAGACTCATAAGCGAGCCTGATATAGTTGAGCCTCTTCGTTTTCTGCGTGCCCGTGAGATTGTACACTTCCAGCGTTTCGGGGAAGCACTGAATATTACAAGGGAATCCCTGGATGCCAATAATTTCTATGCTTTCAATCCTTCTATTGATAGATAATCTGTTACCAAAAAATGAAGCGACCCCCAATTCGTTAGACTTCCGGTCTAACGATTGAGGGTCGGTACCTTCAAATCAGAATCGTGCCTGCATACATAAATCATACTGCGGCATCGAATGTAACCGTAATACAAGTTCCCTTGCCAACTTCACTCTCAAGCTCCAGCTCGGCACCATGGCTTGACAGTATATGCTTTACAATAGCAAGTCCCAGACCTGTACCGCCGCTCTCTCTGGAACGGCTTTTATCAACGCGATAGAAGCGCTCAAAGATTCTCTCCTGATGCTCCTTCCCAATGCCTATTCCGCTATCCTTGACAGCGAGCCGTACCTTACCGTCCAGTGTACTGCTGACATCCACAATCACATTGCCGCCCTTATTATTGTAACGAATGGCATTGTCACACAGATTGTACAATACCTCGTCTATCAGTGAACGGTCAGCATTAATATATGCACTTGTGCCAAGAAGCATCAGCTTCACTTCATGCCTGTCAGCCGCAATCTGCAAGTTTCTTACACAGTTTCCTGCTGCCTCGTACAAATCCATGCGTTCCAGCTTAAGCTTCACTCCGTCATCAAGTTCCGACAGATTAATGATGTCATTAATCAATGCCAGAAGGCGCGTGGAATTCTTGCGGATTTCTCCGGCAAATCGAACCGAATCTTCGTCCTTAACCATTCCCGTTTCAATAAGCTCCGCATAACCCGATATGGCAGTAAGCGGGGTCTTAAGTTCATGTGACACGTTGGCAGTAAATTCCTGCCTCATGGCAGCACTGCGCAGAATGTCCTCACGCTGTGCCTTAAGCGCTCCCACAAAAGGAATAAGCTCCCTATACTCCGGCTCAGACGCCGGATTGCCTATATCTGCAACCAGCTTTTCAATAGGGTCTACAATGCGCTTAGTCAGATGCTTCGACAGGAAATAGCACATAATATACAGCACCACCGCCAATCCCATAATAATCGGAAGTGCCGACAGAAACATTATCCATATGCTTCCTGCCTCCTTGGAAGCGCGCAGTACCGTGCCGTCCTCACGCCTTACTGCATAATAAAAAATTCTTTTTGACATGGTGTCCGAATTTCTTATGCTTTTTCCTTCGCCGTTTTTCAAAGCTGTCTTAATCTCCGGACGGTTACTATGATTTTCCAGAACAGACGCATCCGTAACGCTGTCAAAAAGCACCTCTCCGTCTGCATTTATCCATGTGATGCGGATATCCGAACCGGAAAATAAGTCCGCATCCGAAAGAATTTCCTCTGCAAAATCAATATAACTTTCGAGGTCATTATAGACTTGAAGCTTAAAAAACTGGTAAAAAACGCCCACTGAAATAATGAGCGTTATTGCAATGGCAATTAATGTAATTTTTAAAAACTGTTTTAGAATCTTCTCTTTCATTCTTCCAACACATATCCTACATTGCGAACTGTCTTAATCATGGAACCTGCTGTACCCAGCTTCTGACGAAGCGTCTTAATGTGCATATCCAAAGTTCTTGATTCTCCCTCGAAATCTGTGCCCCACACAAGCTCCATTATTCTGTCACGATGCATAGCTACACCGCTGTTGCTCATCAGGCATCGAAGCAGTTCATATTCCTTAAAGGTAAGCTCCTTTGGTTCATCATCCACATAAACCATGTGTCTGTCGCTGTCTAAGAATATACTCCCGACCCGCAGGCTCTTTGAAGCTCCCGAATCCATACTTCTGCGGATAAGAGCACGCACTCTTGATATGAGTTCCATAACACCAAAGGGCTTGGTAATATAATCATCCGCCCCAATATCAAGCCCCTTGACCTTGTCAAGCTCTGTGGATTTGGCTGTAACGAGAATAACCGGAATGCGTCTCGTGTCTGCCGATGCCCGAAGCTTCTTAAGTATCTCCATTCCGTCCTCATCAGGGAGCATAATGTCAAGAAGAATAAGATCCGGTCTGCGTTTTGCAAGTTCCTTCTTGAAATCCTTCCCGCAGCCAAAACTGCATACGTCATGACCGCTGTTATTCAGGGCTATGCTCTCAATTTCACGAATGTTTTCATCATCCTCTACAATATAAATAAGTGACATGGTATCCTTCCTTCTTATGGCAGCATGTACTTCTCCTTGTACCAGTGTACCTTAATGTTGAAATTCTCACTGTCCTCTTTCTTAAGGTTATCAATGTATTCATGGGTATCGAAGCCTCCGTTGCCCACAACCTGTATAAGACATACAGCCACATTGGAGCAATGGTCAGCCACACGCTCATAATTAGTGATGAGGTCGGTAAGTACAAAACCAAGTTCAATAGTACACTTGCCCTTGCGCAGACGGCGCACATGTCTGTCCTTAAGCTCTGCCTTGAGATAATCCATAACCTCCTCAAGGGGTTCAACATTGCCTGCCGCTTCCACATTCTCCTGCACAAAAGCATCAAATGCCATATTGACAATCTCATGAATAGCTGTGGTGTATACCTTAAGCTCCCCCGCTGCCTTATCCGAGAAATGAAGCTTCTTGCTCTCCATCTCTTCAGCAGCTTCCTTTATATTAACGGCGTGGTCGGAAATACGCTCAAAATCACCAATCACATGTAAAAGCATGGATACAGTCTGGCTGTCCCGCTTCGTAAGGCTCTTACCATTAAGTTTAACAAGGTAGGTACCCAGCTCATCCTCATACCGGTCTACAATATCCTCATAGTGCAGGACAAGAGCTGCCTTTTCTTCATCATATTCATTTAAAAGTTCCATGGACATAAACAAACCATCCCTGGAAGCATTCGCCATCTTAACAGCAACATTTTTACACTGCTCCACTGCAAATGATGGTGTATCAAGGAAACGAGGGTCAAGCACCTGGAACTCACGCTCCAGTGCATCCACAGCGGTGTTTGTTTCCCCCTTGTCCCGTATAGTGAGACATGCCAGCTTGGCAAGTAATTTCCCAAATGGCAGGAAAATAACTGTAGCAGCAATATTAAAGCAGGAGTGTACAAAGGCAATTAACCATACATTTGCCGTCATATCCAGTATCCTGAAATGCAGAAACGAATTGAGCGTGTAAAATACACCCATAAACAATATAGTGCCTATAAGGTTAAAATAGAAATGGACAAGTGCAGCTCGCTTAGCATTCTTGCTGGCTCCGGCAGCAGATATCAGTGATGTAACGCAGGTTCCTATATTCTGTCCCATGATAATCGGAATTGCCGATGCCATGGTAACGCCTCCCGTAGCGCACAATGCCTGTAATATACCAACGGATGCAGAAGAGCTTTGAATAATCGCAGTCAGTACCGCACCCACAATCATTCCGAGAACCGGATTCTTGAACATCACAAACAAACTTGTAAACTGTGGTACATCAGCTAAAGGCTTAACCGCATCGCTCATTGTCTCCATTCCGAACATCAGGATTGCAAAACCTATAAGGATAGTTCCCAAATCCTTCCTTTTGTCCTTCTTGGAAAAAACTATAAATCCTGCACCGATTATCGCCAGAATCGGTGAGAATGAACTAGGCTTGAGCAGTGATACAAAAATATTGCTGCTCTCAATTCCCGTAAGTGCCAGAATCCATGAGGTTATTGTCGTTCCGATATTGGCACCCATAATAATACCTATTGCCTGATTAAGCTTCATGATACCGGAATTGACAAAGCCCACCACCATAACCGTCGTGGCAGAAGATGACTGGATAACCGCCGTGACTGCAGCTCCCAGAATTACCGCCATTATTCTTCTCTTGGTAAGCTTCTCAAGAACCCTCTCAAGCTTTCCTCCCGATATCTTGGCAAGCCCGTCGCCCATGGCGTTCATACCATACAGAAAAAGTGCAAGTCCGCCCAGCATATTGAGCACACTGAATATGTCCATTTTGCGTTCCTCCAGAATTTGTGTATTTCACATAATAGAATAAACCTATTTAATCATAGCATAGTAATTTACTCTCCGTCTACATGAAATTTACACAAAAATCGGAGGAATTATCTCTGACCTGTAATGGAAAAAATCACCCATTCCGCAATGTTCGTTGCATGGTCTCCGATTCTCTCAAAGTATTTTGCTACCATAAGCAGGTCGGTAGCCTGATCCCCGTCCTCGGGATTCTTATGTATAATGTCAATTATCTCCCCTTTGACCGTGCAGAAAAGATCGTCTACGATATCATCGTGGTCAATTACTGCGTGTGCCTTATCAATATCCTTGTCTATAAAGGCCTGCAGACTGTCTATAACCATGAGCATTGTCTCCTTTGCCATGGAACGGATATGCTCAAGATTTTTAATATACGGCTTCTGCGCCATGACAATGGTAAGCTCGGAGATATCCGCTGCCTGGTCGCCTATTCTCTCCATATCACTTATCATCTTGAGTGCCGCAGTAATAAGTCTCAAATCCCCTGCCACCGGCTGCTGGTGAAGCAGAAGCTTGTAGCAGATATTCTCTATATCCTTTTCCTTCTTGTCAATCTCCGTATCATAATCCACTGCCTTCCTGGCCTCTTCAACATTCTGATTGACAAGCGCTTCGACGGCCTTCTGAATGGCCTGTTCAATCAATGTGCCCATATTTACCAGTTCGTTATTAAGCTCGGAAAGCTCCTTATCAAATCTGCTTCTCACCTTTTTTCCCTCCCTATTAATACATATCAACCGAATCTTCCGGTGATGTAATCCTCTGTTCTCTTGTCCTTCGGCTGTGAAAAAATATTGTCCGTTGTATCCTTTTCAATTACCTCACCAACCAGGAAAAATGCCGTATCATCCGATACTCTGGCCGCCTGCTGCATATTATGTGTGACAACCACAACCGTATATTTTTTCTTAAGCTGTTCCATAAGCTCCTCGACCTTGAGGGTAGAAATCGGGTCTAAGGCGCTTGTTGGCTCATCCATCAGAAGTACCTCCGGTGATACAGCCAAAGCTCTTGCAATGCATAATCTCTGCTGCTGGCCTCCCGACAGCCCTAAGGCTGACTTTTTAAGTCTGTCCTTGACCTCATCAAAGATTGCGGCCTGACGGAGACTTTCTTCCACTATGGCATCTAATTTTGCCTTATTCTTGATTCCATGAATCCTCGGTCCATAAGCCACATTGTCATATATACTCATAGGAAAAGGATTAGGCTGCTGGAATACCATACCCACCTTTTTACGAAGCATTGAGGTATCAACCTTGTCATCATATATATTGATACTGTCAAGCAATACCTCACCCTCTATTTTTACTCCCATAACCAAATCATTCATGCGGTTAAGTGTTTTAAGAAAGGTGGACTTACCGCAGCCTGAAGGTCCGATGAATGCCGTGATAGCGTTGCGCTTTATATCCATGGTAACGTCCTTAAGTGCATGGTTCTCGCCATACCACAGATTAAGCTTATTAATATTTAATATATTATCCGATACTGTCGTCTTTTGCTCCATAATCTTGAATCTCCTACCCTTTCTTATTTACATCAAATCGTGCCGCCAGCAATTTTGTAGCAAAATTAATGATAAGCACTATAATCAGCAGCACAATACCGATTCCGAAGGCTTCACCGTATTTACCGTTCTGCATACGGAAGTACATCTCGATAGTCAGGCTTCCTCCTGCCTGGGTCACCTTCTCAAACAAAGCCTCAAAGGATTTAGGAAGCGTGTATCCGGCTCCGGCGGTAAAGAGAAGCGCCGCCGACTCACCCACTATTCGTCCGATGGCAAGAATAATTCCCGTGATGATTCCCGGCATTGCCGACGGCAGAATTATGGTTCTTATCATATGCCATTTTCCTGCCCCCATTCCCAGTGCTCCGTCCCTGTAGCTTTTAGGAACAGTCTTAAGAGCCTCCTGGGTATTTCTTGTAATAAGAGGCAGCACCATAAGCGTAAGGGTAAGACAGCCCGTGATGATTGAGTACCCCAGATGAAATGTCTCATTAAAAAGTACAAGTCCGAACATACCGAATATAATCGAAGGAATACCCGAAAGAGTCTCCGTTGTAAACTCTATCAAACGTACAAGCTTTCCCGGATGGGCGTATTCGTTAAGATATATCGCTGAGCCTACACCGATTGGAGTAGCAATAACCACCGTGATAATAACTATGTACAGGGTATTTACTATATTTCCGGCTATGCCGTTGGTGCCTTTTATTGCACTTCGCGCCGTGGTAAGGAATGACCAGTTAACCTGGCCTATGCCCTTTGCCACAACATACACAATAATTCCCACAAGTATTGCCACAGAAATGAATGCCGAAAGGAAGATGAGCGCATAGATTATATTGTCTGTGGGGCGCTTTCGCTTAACAAGAATTGAATCATTCATTTTCCTTCACTCCTTTCTTAAGCATACGGTTAAGTACAAGGTTGATTATCATGATAAAGACAAACAATACCAGCCCAATGGTAAACAGTACTCTTCTGTGTGTGTCCGCCGAATATGACATCTCGCTTACAATGGCTGTGGTAAGGAATCGCACCGAATTAAACGGTAACGGAATATTAACCGCACTTCCCGCAACCAGTGTAATTGCCATAGCCTCACCGATTGCCCTTCCTATTCCAAGAACTATGGCTGTCATTATTCCTGACTTGGCTGCCGGAAGGATAACCTTAAATATTGTCTGTATATGAGTTGCTCCCATGGCAAGGGATGCTGCCTTATAATGCTTAGGCACGGCACGTATGGAGGATTCACTGATATTAATAACAGTCGGAAGAATCATGACCGCCAGCACCAGTACCGCCGATATCAGATTGGAGCCTCCGGTAAACTGATGTGTCTTACTTCCAGCAAAAATAATCTTCTCAAGCTTATACATAAGCGGATTTAAAATCATTAGTCCCAGTAGCCCATAGATAATTGAAGGTATACCCGCAAGGAGCTCCACCGCCGGCTTAACCACCTTGACAAGTTTTGCCGGTGCCACCTCTGCAAGAAATACCGCTGTCAGTATTCCCACGGGCACGCCGATAATTATTGCCATAGCTGTTCCCACGATTGAAGTGAGAATTACATAAAAAATGCCATAATGGGGCTCTGCTGCCGTAGGCTCCCATACTGTGCCGAAGAGTATTTCAGCCACGCCGACTTCTCCTAATGCCGGAAGTCCCTTGATAAACATATATACGGTGATTGAAATAACCGCTGCCACTGCCACAAATGCGAATATGACAAATATTACCTTTGCCACAGTTTCCACTATGTTTTTTGATATTTTACCTTTGAAAATATCCGTCCTGCTTTCACTGTTCGTATCAGTTTTCACATTAACCTCCATGTCGGAGCGTTTTTTGCGAAGACACGCGAAGAAAAATTCGCGAAGGCGATTTTTCTTCTGCGATAAGAGCTACTTTGCGGCTCCGACGCAAATAGCTGTATGAAAAATAAGCTATCGAGCTTATTTTTCATACTTACCTCCATTTCCTCGTTTAACAAACGCATCTTACAAATCAACATTAACGTCAGGTATACATAGGGCGGCTAAAGCGCTTTCATGCACTCAAGCCGCCTCGCATATACTATCATTTATCTTTAAAGGAAGGAAACTTCTGTATCCGCTTAAGCTTAGAATAAGCTTATTCTACGGTGATAAGTCCTACAGACTTAATAATTGCCTGACCTTCTGCGGAGCGGATATAGTCAAAGAATGCCTGAACAAGCTCGTTCTGCGCACTTACCTCGCCCTTGGTTGCCATTACAAAAGGTCTGCAAAGGAAATATGTACCTGCAACAATGTTTTCTGCATTTGCTTCCACACCTTCGAGAGCAAGAGCTCTAACAGAATCATCAACCACATCAAGGGATACATAGCCGATTGCACCTTCTGTGGAAGCAACCTTAGCCATGGCTGCACCTGTGGAATCGGATTCAACTGCATACTTACATGAATCAACGACTTTTAAGATTTCCTCAAAGGCTCCTCTTGTACCTGAACCTGCCTCACGTCCTACAACTACGATTGGTGTATCGCTTCCGCCAAGCTCGCTCCAATTGGTAACAGCACCGGTATAGATGCTTACAAGCTGATCCTTGGTAAGACTTGATACTGTATTGTTCTTATCAACTACAACTGCAATACCATCAATTGCCACAACGTTCTCAACTGCGCCGCTCTCCTTCTCACTATCCTTAAGATTTCTTGAAGAATCGCCGATATCGCAGCTTCCGTTTAACAGTGCTTCAATACCTGCTGATGAACCGGTGTACTCAACTGTAACAGTAACGCCGTTATTCGCTTCCATAAAACTCTCTGCCAGTGCATCTGCCAGCTTCTGCATTGAAGTTGAGCCTGATAAGGAAATGGTACCTGAAAGCTTTGTGTTCTGTGCTTTTGTAGCCTCTGTTGTAGACTGGGTTGTTGCCACTGTTGTAGTCTCACTTGAGCCCTTAGTTCCTGCTGTTGTACCTGCTGCGTTGTTGTCCTTGCTGCAGCCTGTTACCATAGCCATGGATAATGCTGCACATGCAACCATTGCCATACATTTTCTTAATAAACCATTCTTTCTCATTTTTCTTTTCCTCTTTTCTTTTTCTTTCCTGATTTTTTCTGAACCCTATGCTGCGAAGCGGCTTAACATGCTCTCTGCTGTTTTTCTGTTCTCTTCGCTGCACACCTTTAGTTCGATGGGCTTGCTAAGGTCGAGACTGAATATGCCCATTATCGACTTGGCATCCACCACATACTTGCCTGATACCAAATCAGCTTCAAAATCGAATCTGGACGTAATCTGTACAAATGACTTTACCTTCTCCACCGAATTAATGTTAACTAACATACTTCCTTCTTTCCGCACGTGACATTGTGCTTGTTGTTTTTTACTTTCTGTTTACATACGTTAGTCTACTATCCCCATGTAAAATTCTTAATCAGCGGAATGTAAAATATTTGTAAAAGTCATTTTGCCCGTTCATAGGCCCTGCTGTACAAGGTTTCCTGTGAATTTATGCCTTTGGATTCGATACCGTCCATTATGCCTCTGCGGGTGTACACACCGCCCATCTGCTGCCTTGCTTTGACATCATCCGAAAGGTACAGCATAAAATCATCAATAAGCTTTCTCTTAAGCCCCTCGTCATACACAGGAGCAGCCACCTCGACACGCTTTACAGTATTGCGGGTCATAAAGTCCGCCGATGCAATATATACCTTGGCTTCCTCACCCTTGCCGAAAATATAGATTCGGGAGTGCTCTAAGAATCTTCCCACGACACTGATAACCTCTATATTATCCGTCTCCCCCGGCACCCCTGCCTTAAGACAGCATATGCCTCTTACCACCATCTGAATCTTCACACCCGCTTTTCCGGCTTCGATGAGCTTATCAATAATATCCTTGACCAGCGGATATTGTTCTCCTCGTCAAATCGTGCGCGAAGCTCCACAAGCACCACAACCTCCTTGCCGTTTTCGGCAGCTTCCACTAACGCCTCAACTATCTTGGAATCATTGGCGAGGCGGTAAAGTGTCATCTTGATTGATACCACCTCCGGGTCAAAGGCCGCTTCATTGAGAAGCTGTATAAAAGGCTTCATGCTCCTTCATTAACCCCTTATACACCTCATCCTTATGGGCAAGCAGGAGCTTTTCCCGCTCAGAAATCATCTCATGCTGCTCAAGACATGTCATTCCCGTCTTGTTTTCCCTGGCTGAGGTGCTCTTCCCGTCACCTAATGACCCCACCCTCACCTGAATAAACTCATCCAGATTACTCTGAAAAATAGACACAAAAGACAGACGCTCGCACAGCGGATTTCTCTCATCCTCCGCTTCCTCCAACACACGCTCATTGAATTTAAGCCATGACAGTTCCCTGTTATCATACACATTTGTTCCCATATATTTCCTCCGTATTATACAAATTCGGGCATACTATCCTCCATGTCGGAGCGTTTTTTGCTACGACACGCGAGGAAAAATTCGCGAAGGCGATTTTTCCTCTGCGATAAAGGCTACTTTGCGGCTCCGACGCAAATAGCCGGTATGTAAAATGAGCTATCGAGCTCATTTTACATACTACGCCCTATTATTTTCTATTATATCCACTATGGCTCCCAATCAACTATCACAGTATTGTGTAAAGAATGTAAAATCCATGTAATATAAGGCAAAAAAGCTCCCGGACATAAGCTTATAAAACTTATGCCCGGGAGTAGTATTCTTAACCCTCATCATATTCAATTATACCTTGCTTTGGGAAAAATATATTATTTTGAGATGTCCAGCAGCTCCGCTTTCTTCTTATCAAACTCTTCCTGTGTAATCGCGCCCGTGTCTAGGAGTTCCTTATAAGCCTTTATCCTGTGGGCTGTGATAATCTCCTTATCCTCCTTCAGTGCCTCTTCTACGGAAGCTGCTTTTGCCTCCTTTGCGCTTTCAGCCTTTAGAATGGCTTCATTCTCTGTCTTTGTCATTCCGCATCCACAGCTTCCTGTATAGCCCTGATTGGTTCTTCCGCATTTACTGCAAATCCACTTTCCCGAAGGATTCGAAGCTGATGCGGATACGGAGGATAATTCAGATGTATCCGATGTAAGATAGGAAGGTACTGTATATTCCAAGGATGTGGCATGTTTCTCCTCCTTGACCTTCGCAGCCAGAATTGCAAACTCGCCAAAGACCAATCCATACCAGAACCAGTTCTCATAATATCCCTTTTCCTCGATTATAGTCTGTGTAACAAGCCCACAGAGTATACCATTTATAATCACTCCAATAATTATTATAATAACCATACAGTCGCCTCCAATCGTATTTATTTTCTTCGTTATCTCTTTTCTTTGTAATAAGTATACCTTATACAACGACAAATAGAAATACCTACAGCAGCAAAATATCCCCCTATATCTTTACTGGAATAGCAAAATAAAAAGCACCCCTGTGAGGT
>CAMAKT010000054.1 GCA_945836135.1 uncultured Clostridia bacterium
TAAGTGATTGCTTTACAGAATGGACAAAAGAGGAAAATTATTTTGTCGACAATAACTATGAGATGTATTTAGATAATTTTTCACTCAGCAAAACCTACGCTGCGGATTATGGTACAGACACAAATCAATCAGTGGAAGATATAAAGCTCATAAAGAAGGACGGGAATATATTAAATTGTATTATCGACAATACAAACGGAAGTAGTGATTGGGAATATAATGCACAGCTTCCGACGATTGAGCTTTGGTATCGTGGAGCATGGCTTGAAATGAAAAGCCCTTTTGATAGTAATCTGGCTGTTGCAATATGTGGCAAAGGTGAAAACAAAGAAATTTCCGTTCCTGATGATACAATGGAGCAATATTCATATTTTCTTCCGGGAATATACAGATTGGTTATGTGGGGAACAGATGGAGGATACATAACAACAGAGCCTTTTTTAGAATAAACAACTTGACATACACTTCATACAGGCTATATAATTTGTATGAAGCGTACCATTATGCATAGTACGCAACTGCGGTTTGTTCCGTGGTTGCGTATACTTTTTTTAATTTATTTTTATGTGGTATATGCTTTAGAATGAGCAGAAGGCTCCGGTTATGTGAGGCGGAATATGTTTCAGATTGATATTATTTCGCGGACACCTGTTTATGAGCAGTTGGTCCGCCAGACGGAAAAGTTCATACTTCTGGGAATATTGAAGGCCGGAGACAAGCTTCCGAGTGTGAGGCAGCTCTCTGCCGAACTGTCGGTGAATCCTAACACAATCCAGAAGGCTTTTACTGAGCTTGACAGGAGAGGAATTATATTTTCCGTGAAGGGAAGGGGAAATGTTGTCTCCGATAAGGCTTTGAAGGCACTGGAGGTTTCAAGACGTTCCGAATTCAGCGAGATTAAGGACAAGATTAAGGACTTTGCACTGGCGGGTATTTCAAGGGATGAGCTGCATAAGTATATAGATGAGATTTACGATGAAATGGGGGAACAGAAATGATTGAGGCTAAGAATGTTAGCAAAAGCTTTGATGGCTTTTCGGCACTTGACAATATTAGCTGTGTAATCCCTGATGGATGTATATATGGACTGGTGGGAACTAATGGTGCAGGCAAGTCCACGTTGCTAAGACTCCTCACGGGTGTCTACAGACAGGATAGCGGAGAAGTTCTGTATGATGGATTGCAGGTGTACGAGAATCCAATAGTTAAAAAAGATATAGCGTATGTTCCTGACGAGCTTTATTTTCTTCCGGGTGCCAACATGAACCGGATGGCACGTTTGTACAGCTCTGTACATCCGGGATTTGATAATGACAGATTTATCCAGCTTGCGGAGGATTTAAGGCTTGACAGAAAAAAGAATATCGCAACATTTTCCAAGGGAATGAAAAGACAGGCGGCGATAATACTTGCACTTGCCTGCAAGCCTAAGTATATGTTTTTTGATGAGACCTTTGATGGTTTAGACCCGGTTATGCGTAATATTATTAAGGCTATAATATGTCAGGATGTGGAGGAGAGAAAGGCTGTTGCTGTTATAACATCACATTCACTGAGGGAGCTGGAGGATACCTGTGACCAGCTTGCACTTCTTCACAGAGGCGGACTTGTTCTGGAAAGCGACATTACGAAGCTAAAGACCAATCTTTTCAAGATTCAGACCGCATTTCTTGACGAATATGACAGGAACAGGTTTGAGGGAACAGATATACTTCATTTCAGCAAACGCGGATCGGTATCGAACATAATTGTAAGAGGAGATAAGTCGGATATTATTGAACATTTTAATGCGCTTCATCCGGTGATTCTGGATATTCTGCCTCTCACACTTGAAGAGGTATTTACCTACGAGGTGGAAGCTCTCGGCTATGACTTCTCGGCAATATTTGAGAGGGAGGTGGAGTAGCATGAATAAGAAATTTTTTGACAGACATCTTATGAGTGAGGCCATGAGGCAGGTAAGACTTCCGGGGCTTATTGGCGTTCTGCTTCTTGTGGGTGTATCATTCTTTACGGTGTTTATTGAGGCTATTAATCTTGGTTACAGTAGCAGCACGAGTGTCAACTATGATTTTCAGGATGTTAATATATATATAATGCTTGTGATGTATACATTTGCACCTCTTATGGTTATGATGCTTTTTGGATTTATGAACAGGAGGCGTGCCAGCGATTTCTATCACTCGCTGGCATTTACGAGAACCTGCATTTACATAAGCTATATGGCTGCAGTTCTTTTGTGGTGCATTATCATAATTGCAGCGGGAAGCATCACAACTCTTATTGTGGCAAGCCTATCAGGGAGAATGCACATCAGCCTTACCTCCGCGTTAAGGAGCATGGCAGATGCTGCTGCAGGCGTGGTTCTTACAATGTCTGTTATGGCATTTGCAATGACTCTCACCGGAACATATCTTACCAATGTTATTACGGCACTTTTGTTCTTGTTTGCGCCGAGAGGGATTGTAGCACTGTGCGGAATGCTGCTTAAAAATGCTATGCCTTTTGCTGTTTTTTCAGGTAATAGTATTCTGGGCAGTGCATGTAATATTCCATTTGATTTTCTGGCGGGAGCAGCGAGAGTGATGTCATTCCGGGGTGGTTCAATATATTCATCATGGATACCTGCAGTGTATACAATAGTGCTGGGATTGATATATTCAATAGCAGGAGCAGCATGCTTTGCAAAACGAAAGAGCGAGAATGCAACCATGGCTTCCGTAAACAGAGGACTTCAGTGCTTTTTAAGAATTATACCGGCAGTGCTGATATCATTTGTTTCAATTTCGACATTATTTAATGTACACACTTCAGGACATGGTATCAGCCGTTCTGATTTGTTCATTGTGATTATGGCTTATCTTGCCGCTGTAGTTGTGTATTTTCTTTATGAGATAATCACAACCAGACGTGTGGCAAATCTTCTGAAGGCTATACCGGGACTTGGGATTGTAATAGTCATTAATCTGGTTTTATATTTCGGACTAAATTTTTCATACGATTATCACATTGCACAGCTTCCGGAAAAACAGGAGTTGGAATATGTTGTGGTACATGGACCGGAGGACAGCCTTCTGTGGAAGGATACAATGGATGTCAAGCTCTATTCGGAAGAGGCAAGAGCTGTGACAAGTGACAGCCTTAAGGATACGGTGAACCTGTGGATGTATAATAAAAACGGTATCGACGGGTTCTACAATCAATACTATACGGGTAACTGCATGATTGTTGAATATCATTATACCAGTGGGAAAAGTATTTTAAGAAAAGTAATTGTAAACGAGACAAGATATGGGCAGTTAAAGAAAGCTCTTGTAGATGAAAGCGGGTTTGCACAGAGCTTTGGCAGAAGTGTATTCGACATGGAGAATATGGAATACAGTGTTGGAGATTTAAGCTCAGATGCATCAAAAGAGGTATATGATATATTCCTTGCAGAGATTAAGAACAAGGGCACTGCCAAGCTCTTTGAGATAATAAATGAAAGAAATTTATACAAAAATTTCCTGTTTCAGATAAGTCTCTGGGATAAGAGCGGAAGACGGTATTCAACCATCTATATCGGAACGGATATGCCTCTTACAGCGGTGGCATATATGAATGCACTGAATAAAGAGTGTCCGGGAAATGAATGTGAGAAGTTTGTAGAGTCCGTAGACCGGATAAAAAACAATATATTGGACAGTACAATAGACAATAATGGCTCATATCTGGATGCCAACCTGTTTTTTGATATGTATACAGTAAGACCGGATGGCTCACTTTCTGAGGTGGATTCCTATAGTTCAGCTTATTATGATTTATCATATTACAATATGCCGTCGGAAGAGGGACTTGAGAATATTGCAAAGCTGGGAATGCTTACTCGGGTTAATGATATTAAGATTTCTGACTTAGAGCCGGGAACGATTCTTATGCAGGCAAATTACTACGAGAGCAGTACTGTCACCACCTATGACGATAATGGGGGTGTGTTAACAAGCGTAACCTCTGTAGATAATGATTGGGACTACGGCTGGTATATAATCGACAGCTATGCAGAGGAGCTGGTAAAGAAGATATCCATGGATATATCTGTGAGTTATGAGCAGTAAAAAGATAACGAATATATCATAAGACTTTGCGGTATACTACGATTAATGGTAAATCCTGCCGAAAATATCTTTTCTATATTGTAATAATATGCTAAAATAAGGTCATCTGTGGATACAGCCACGGATGACTTTTTATTGTACATGAATTGTGAGGTTATTTTATGCTAGAACTACAAAATATATCATACAGTGTCATCGAGAATAACGTGACAAAGGAAATTCTTAAGGACATAAGTGTTCGGATTGAGGATGATTTTACTGCCATTACCGGGCCTAACGGAGGAGGCAAGTCCACTCTTGCCAAGATTATAGCCGGCATTATCAAGCCGACAGAGGGAAAAATTATTTTTGACGGGGAGGACATTACGGATATGGCCATTACCGACAGGGCGAGAGCGGGGATAAGCTTTGCATTCCAGCAGCCGGTCAGGTTCAAGGGAATTACCGTGAAGGATTTGATTACCCTGGCTGCGGGGGAGAAGAATATCAAGACCTCAGGGGCATGCGAATACCTGTCGGCAGTAGGATTGTGCGCAAGAGATTATATTAATCGAGAGGTCAATGCAAGTCTTTCCGGAGGCGAGCTTAAGCGTATTGAGATTGCCATGATTATGGCAAGAGGAACCAAACTGTCTGTCTTTGACGAGCCGGAGGCAGGAATTGATTTGTGGAGTTTTAATAATCTGATTAAGGTATTTGAGAAGATGCATGAGAATACCAATGGTTCAATAATTATTATTTCCCATCAGGAGAGAATTCTGAATATTGCTGACCGTATTATCGTTATTGCCGACGGACAGATTAAGGAGAGCGGCAGCCGGGAAGAACTGCTTCCACAGCTCCTCTCGGCAAACGGAAGCTGCAAGTATTATATGGGGCAGGAGGATTAGAACATGGATGCCATTCAGAAAAATTTACTTGAGCAGATTGCAGGGCTTCATGAGGTTCCTGCCGGAGCATATAATTTCCGTGTGAACGGTGAAGGCGTGGGAAGAAACACCACCGCCAATATTGATATTGTGACCAAGAAGGACAAGCCGGGCATTGACATTTTCATAAAAGCAGGAACGAAGAATGAGAGCGTACACATTCCTGTAGTACTCAGCGCAGCCGGACTTAAGGATCTAGTATATAATGATTTTTATGTGGGTGATGATTGTGATGTAACCATTGTCGCAGGCTGCGGCATCCACAATGGCGGTGATGGGGATTCATCCCATGACGGAATACACTGCTTCCATATCGGTAAAAATGCGAGGGTGCGCTATGTCGAAAAGCACTATGGAGAAGGTGATGGTAAGGGAAGCAGAATAATGAACCCTACCACTGAGGTTGAAATTGATGAGGGTGGCTACATGGAGATGGATACGGTACAGATAAGAGGAATTGACTCAACGCATCGTGTGACCACAGGCAGGCTGGGAAAGGATGCCACACTCATTATTCGCGAGAAGATTATGACTCATGGAACCCAGAGGGCAACTACAGATTTTAAGGTCGATTTGGATGGCGAGGGCTCTTCGACCAATGTCATATCAAGGTCAGTTGCC
Source organism: uncultured Clostridia bacterium (assembly GCA_945836135.1). Taxonomy (GTDB): domain Bacteria; phylum Bacillota; class Clostridia; order Lachnospirales; family Lachnospiraceae; genus CAG-882. Next base: position 5,645 of record CAMAKT010000054.1, read on the forward strand.
AAGGAGCACTCATATCAGCTTTTTAAGTCGGAGATTAACGGCAATAACAGGTGTGCAGGACATTCGGAGTGTGATGCCATTATTATGGACGAGGCAACAGTAAGCGCTGTGCCGCAGATTACAGCCAACCATATTGACGCGAGCCTGATACATGAGGCTGCCATCGGTAAAATCGCCGGTGAGCAGATAATAAAGCTTATGACTTTGGGACTTACTGAGGCGGAGGCAGAAGCACAGATTGTAAACGGATTTCTGAAATAGTTGCAACATTGTGGCTTTATATAGTATAATCTATGTGAATATGCAGGCTGGTATAAGCAGGCGAAAAAGACATAAAAGGAGAGTGCAGCATGGTGGAAAAGAAAAAGGAATTTCTGTTTGAAGATATGCCCAGACAATGCACCAAGTGTGGAGGCAAGTATGTATTTCAGGGTTGTGGCAGGTACACATGTGAGAACTGTGGCGATGAAATATATGACGATTTCGGAAAGATAAGAGCGTTTCTTGACGAGCATGGTCCTTCACCTGCTGTTGTTATCTCAGAAGGCACCGGAGTGCCTATACTTAAGATTACCCAGTTTCTCAGGCAGGGAAGAATGGAGATTATGGATGGCTCGGGAGAGTATATTGCCTGTGAGAACTGTGGACAGCCTATACGCTATGGCAGGTACTGCCCTACCTGTGCCTCAAAGCTTACCAAGAATCTTTCGATTTCGCTGTCAAGCGGAGAGGTTGGGGAAAGACCTAGGTACAAGGCAACAGGTCAGATGTACACACAGAATCTTCTTAGACGGGGGGATAAATAGTGAAAAGATTTGGAATTAAGATTAAAGGTATCGTTAAGAATGCAGACCGCTTTCTCTTACTGCAGAAGTGGTATGATGACCGTATTACAGACCCGTATCAGTGGGAATTTGTTGACGGTGAATTAGAGTATGGAATCGCACCGGATGCATATGTCAGGCAGCTTGTAAAAGACAGTACCGGACTTGAAGCTATTATTGACGGAATACCTTATACATGGTCATATGCTTTGGGAGACACACAGATTATCGGCATAGCATTTCTCTGCCATGTGGACACGGATATGGTTATTTTGTCCGAGGCTGTCAGCGATTACAAATGGGCCTCAGCGGAAGAACTTCCTGATTACATAGAGAACAGAGGAATATTAAGAGACCTTGAAAGGACAGGAATAATAGATATAGGAGGAGAAAAATGATTAACAAGCTTATTTCAAACATCAGAAGAACCAATGCACCGATTGTGGTCGGTTTAGACCCTATGTTAAGCTATATACCGGAGCATATACAGAAAAAGGCATTTGCCGAGTTTGGTGAGACACTGGAAGGCGCAGCAGAGGCTATCTGGCAGTTTAACAAGGAGATTATTGACAAGACATACGATATTATTCCGGCAGTCAAGCCACAGATTGCCATGTATGAGCAGTTCGGCATTCCGGGGCTTATATCCTTTGAGCGTACAGTTAAGTATGCTAAGGAAAAGGGGCTTGTGGTTATCGCTGATGTGAAGCGCGGAGATATCGGTTCAACATCGGCAGCGTATGCCACGGCCCATCTGGGTCATGTTGAGGTAGGAAGCAGAAGCTGTACAGCCTTCGATGAGGACTTTGCTACAGTTAATCCATATCTTGGTTCGGATGGAATCAAGCCTTTTACAGAGGTGTGCAAGAAGGAAAATAAGGGTATATTTATACTGGTCAAGACCTCTAACCCGTCAAGCGGAGAGTTTCAGGACAGATTGATTGACGGAAGACCTCTTTATGAGTGGATGGGAGAGAAGGTGACCGAGTGGGGAGCTGACTGTATGGGAGATGAATACAGCTATGTAGGTGCGGTTGTCGGCGCCACCTATCCTGAACAGGGCAGAATACTGCGCAAGCTCATGCCAAAGAGCTATATCCTTGTGCCGGGCTATGGCGCACAGGGCGGCAAGGGCGCAGACCTGGTTGATTTCTTCAATGAGGACGGGCTGGGGGCAATTGTCAACAGCTCCCGTGGAATCATTGCTGCCTATAGAAATGAGAAATATGCACAGTACGGAGCCGAGAACTTTGCAGATGCATCAAGAGCAGCGGTGCTTGATATGGTAGCTGACATCAACGGAGCTCTTAAAAACAGATAGATATTCAGACATCAAACAAAAAGTGAGGATAAGCATGGCTCAGTTTAGAGAAGAGGCGAAGGTGCTTCGCCAGGAGATGCTTGGGAAGGACATATACAGTCTTACTCTTGCTACGGAGAATATAGCACGGGAAGCAGCTCCGGGACAGTTTGTATCGTTATATACGAAGGATGGTTCTAAGCTGCTTCCGCGTCCCATAAGTATATGTGAGGTACAGGATAATGCAATACGTCTTGTGTACCGCGTGGTTGGATACGGAACTAAGGAATTTTCCGGTTACAGAGAGGGAGAAAAGGTAAGTCTTTTAGGCCCTCTTGGCAACGGATTTACACTTAAGAATAAGAAGGCTGTTCTGGTTGCAGGAGGAATCGGTATTCCGCCTATGTTGGAGCTTGCCAAGCAGCTTCGCAGGGAATCCCCTTCACTGTCAGTAACAGCGGTATTAGGATATCGTGACAGCAATACATTTCTTGTGGACGATATCAAAAAGTATGCTGATGTAGTTATTGCCACCGATGACGGAAGCCTGGGCGTTAAAGGCAATGTAATTGATGCAATCAGGAAGGAAAAGATAGAAGCACAGATTTTCTATGCCTGCGGTCCAACGCCTATGCTTCGGGGGCTTAAAAACTATGCTGAGGAGATAAACGTAGAGGCACAGATTTCTCTAGAGGAGAGGATGGCGTGCGGTATCGGAGCATGTCTTGCATGTGTATGTAAGACCAAGGAGATTGATGAACATTCCCACGTGCATAATGCAAGAATATGCAAGGACGGGCCTGTATTTGATTCGAGGGAGGTGGAGCTGTAATGGATTTGTGTACATCCGTGAGTATTGCGGGAGTTGAGTTTAAGAACCCTGTTATGACAGCTTCGGGAACCTTTGGCTCAGGTATGGAATATGGTGAATTTGTGGATTTGAACAGACTTGGAGCCGTTGTTACAAAGGGAGTCGCCAATGTACCTTGGCCCGGGAACCCGGCACCTAGAATTGCCGAGACCTACGGCGGCATGATTAATGCAATCGGACTTCAGAATCCGGGTATAGATGTGTTCTGCAAAAGGGATATCCCGTTTCTTAAGAAGTATGACACGAAGATAATTGTTAATGTATGCGGTAAAACAGAGGAGGACTATGTCGAGGTTGTGGAGCGCCTTGCCCATGAACCTGTGGATATGCTTGAGATTAATATTTCCTGCCCTAATGTCAAGGAGGGAGGTATTGCCTTCGGACAGAATCCACAGAGCGTGGAACACATTACTTCGGTTATTAAGAAGCATGCCGGGCAGCCTGTCATCATGAAACTCAGCCCTAATGTCACTGACATTACGGCAACAGCCAAGGCAGCGCAGGCGGGCGGAGCAGATGCAATCTCTCTTATTAACACTCTTACGGGAATGAAGATTGACATTAACCGCAGAACCTTCGCTGTGGCAAATAAGACAGGTGGTCTGTCGGGTCCGGCTATTAAGCCGGTTGCGGTCAGAATGGTATATCAGGCAGCACATGCAGTAGACATTCCGGTAATCGGAATGGGAGGAATAATGAATGCGGAGGATGCACTTGAATTTATTATGGCTGGTGCTACCGCAGTATCAATAGGTACGGCTAATTTCCACAATCCTTACACCACGGGTGAAGTTGTGGATGGAATAATAGACTACATGAAGAAGAACGGCGTGAAGGATATTAAGGATTTGATTGGCTGTGTAAGGTAGATAAAGGATATTTACCCGGCTCCGGAATTTGGAGCCGGGCATTTATGATTTATCAAAAAGGAGGATACGAAAAAATGAACTGGGTACTTATTGCGGTATTAGCCATAGTGGCGTTATTTACTTTGTCGGGAATACATCGTGGTCTGATTAAGATGATTTATTCATTTGTATCACTGGTTGGTACACTGATTGTGGTATTTTTACTGCTTCCGGTAGCTACGGGGGTAATTAAGGACAATACAAAAATCTATCAGAATCTTGAGCAGGTTGTGAGTGAGAAAATGATTCCCGAGACAGAATATACCGGTGTTGATCAGGATAAGATTATTGACAGCATGGGACTGCCGGAGGTAATCAAGGATATTGTACGCGAAAATAATACAGCGGAGAAATACATAGAACTTGGTGTATCGACTCTGCGTGAATATGTGATTAAAACTGTAGCAGATATTATTTTTAATGTAGCAGCATTTATTATTGCATTTATAGTGGTTTTCATTATATTCAGGATTCTGTTCGGACTCATAAATGTACTTGCCTCATTGCCAATCATTCATGGAGTTAATAAGCTGGCAGGGGGAGCGGCGGGCTTTGTTTTGGGAATGACAATGGTGTGGATTATTTTTGGCTTGCTTTCAGTATTCGGAAATACCGAGCTTTCAAGAAATGTATTTGAAAATGTCAATGACAGTGCCTTACTTACATTTATATGCAAAAATAATTTCGTTATGAAATATCTGGAGATTATAATGCGCTAAGGAATTGAAAAAGGCTTCGAGGTGTGTTATGATTAACTTCATAATGGCATTAACAATTATATGCATAAAGGAGAACTTGTATGGAACAGTACAAAGAAGAATTTATCGGGTTTATGGTGGACAGCGGAGTGCTGCGCTTCGGTGATTTTACACTCAAGAGCGGAAGAAAATCTCCGTTTTTTATGAATGCGGGAGGTTATGTGACCGGCACTCAGCTTATGAAGCTGGGTGAATATTACGCAAAGGCTATCCATGATAATTACGGTACGGATTTTGACGTGCTCTTTGGACCGGCATATAAGGGTATTCCTCTCAGTGTTGCTACTACAATAGCGTTTGCTAAGCTTTACGGCAAGGACATTAAGTATTGCTCCAACCGTAAGGAGATTAAGGATCACGGTGATACCGGAATTCTTTTAGGCAGCCCGATTAAGGACGGTGACAAGGTTGTTATTATTGAGGATGTGACCACATCCGGTAAGTCCATTGAGGAGACTTTCCCTATAATTATGGAGCAGGGCAAGGTGGAGATTGTGGGACTTATGGTATCTTTAAACCGCATGGAGAAGGGAAAGTCAGACAAGAGTGCTCTGGTTGAGATTAAGGAGAAATATGGTTTTGATGCCAATGCCATTGTATCAATGGCTGAGGTTGTGGAATTCCTCTACAATAAGCCATATAAGGGACAGATAATTATTGATGATGAGATAAAGTCAAGAATTGACGCATATTATGAGATGTATGGAGTAAAATAGCAGGGAGGTGGAATTGGCATGAACGAGAAGCTTTATAAGAGAGTTAAGGGCTCCGGGGCTGCTGCCATTACTACGGGAATAATTACTGCCGTGGCAGGTGTGGCATGCGGGATTCTAATGATAATCACAGGAGCCAGACTGCTTGCAGCTAAGTCTGATACATTGTTTTAGACGGGATGCAGATAAGCTTTTTGACGGAATTGTTATGATATGAATGAAAGAAAATTATACCGTCTGCTGTGGTATTTCGGCTTTGCACTGTATCTTGGGTTGTTGATTTACTTTCTGCTTTTTGCGGAGATGTTCGGAAGAGACATGGCAGACAGGGATTATTCGTACAATTTAGAACTGTTTCGTGAGATAGTGCGTTTTGTCAGATACAGGCATAAGCTTGGAGTGACTGCTGTAGCTTTAAATCTTGCAGGTAACATTGCAGTATTTATCCCCTTTGGAATATTTGTTCCGGTGCTGTTTAAGCCGGATATGCGGCTTTGGCAGATTGTATTTACCACAATGGCAGCCAGCCTTATAATCGAAATATTGCAGCTTGTGTTCAAGGTTGGAAGTTTTGATGTGGATGATATTCTGTTAAATACATTGGGAGGACTAATAGGGGCATGCATTTATTGTACAAGCAGGTCACGTAAAATGAGGTAAGATATGTTTAAGAAAACGAGACTGCGTTTCTCTGACAAAGAATATACAATCGGCGGAGTACTTTCGTCCGCACTGGCAATAATAGCGCTTGCTGTCCTGGGATACAGTATATATCTGTCCTTTATGGCAAGAGGTGAAGGTATGACAGAGGTGGGAGCTTATGGGCTTCTTGCTATGGTACTTTCATTTTTCGGTGTCGTCTTCGGACTTTTAAGCTATAAGGAACAGGACAAGCGGTACGGGACTTCTTTTTTTGGCACTTTTACCAATGGTATAATTCTGATTCTGTTGGTATTATTTATTCTGATAGGACTTTAAGATACACATAATTTATAAAGGAGAAAGAGCGATGGCAAAAGTAGGAATTGTTATGGGCAGTGACTCAGACCTTCCGGTTATGAGCAAGGCGGCAGAGATGCTTGAAAAATTCGGAATCGATTATGAGATTACGATTATTTCGGCTCACAGAATGCCGGATGTGTTTTTTGACTATGCTTCTAAGGCAGAAGAGAAAGGAATCAAGTGCATTATAGCAGGTGCCGGTGGAGCAGCACATCTTCCGGGAATGTGTGCGGCCATTTTTCCGCTTCCTGTTATCGGCGTGCCGATTCATACCAAGTCATTAGGTGGTGTCGACTCGCTCTATTCTATTGTACAGATGCCAAGCGGAATACCTGTGGCTACGGTTGCCATTGACGGCGGAGCCAATGCAGGAATTCTTGCTGCCAAGATACTTGCCACCTCTGACCCTGAGCTTCTCCTTAAGCTTAAGGAGTACAAGGAGACTCTTAAGGCGGGGGTCATGGCTAAGAAGGAAAAGATTGAAAAGACAGGATACAAAGGATACAACGCATAAAGCATAATTTATACAAATGGAGGATTTAAAAGATGGATTACAAGAATGCCGGAGTGGATATTGAAGCAGGTTACAAGGCTGTGGAGCTTATGAAGAAGCATGTTCAGGGAACTATGAGACCTGAGGTATTAGGCGGTATCGGAGGCTTCTCGGGAGCGTTTTCACTTGAGAGCTTTAAGGGAATGGAGAAGCCGGTGCTTCTTTCCGGAACAGACGGAGTAGGAACGAAGCTTAAGCTTGCATTCTTACTTGATAAGCATGATACAATCGGTATCGACTGTGTTGCAATGTGTGTGAATGACGTGGCATGTGCAGGCGGAGAACCTTTATTCTTCCTTGATTATGTTGCATGCGGCAAGAATGAGCCTGAGAAGATTGCCACTATCGTAAGCGGTGTGGCTGAAGGCTGCAAGCAGTCCGGCTGTGCACTGGTAGGTGGTGAGACAGCGGAGATGCCGGGCTTCTATCCGGTGGATGAATATGACCTTGCAGGTTTTGCGGTAGGTATTGTTGATCAGAAGGATCTTATTACAGGAGCAGATATCAAGCCTGGCGATACTCTGGTTGCAATCAAGTCATCCGGAGTACATTCCAACGGCTTTTCACTTGTGAGAAAAGTATTTACAATGACCGAAGAGGCACTCAATACATATTATGATGAGCTTGGCAAGACACTTGGTGAGGCACTTTTAGCTCCTACCAAGATATATGTCAAGGCACTTAAGTCTGTCAAGAATGCAGGCGTTAAGATTAAGGGCTGCAGCCATATCACAGGAGGCGGCTTCTATGAGAATATTCCGAGAATGCTTCCTGAGGGTATCAGAGCTGAGGTCAAGAAGGACAGCTACGAAATTCCTCCTATCTTCAAGATGCTCCAGAGAGAGGGACAGATTGCGGAGCAGATGATGTACAACACCTTTAATATGGGCGTAGGCATGGTGCTTGCAGTAGACCCATCCGATGCAGACAAGACCATTGAGGCAATAAAGGCAGCAGGTGAGGAGGCATTTATACTTGGACAGGCAGTTGCCGGTGAGAAGGGAGTAACAGTATGCTAAAGCTTGCTGTGCTTGTGTCCGGAGGTGGAACCAATCTTCAGGCAATCATGGATGCCATAGAAAACGGTACAATTAAGGATACCAGGATAGAGGTTGTAATCAGCAATAACAGGAAGGCATATGCTCTTGAACGTGCGAAGAACCATAATATACCTGCTGAGTGTATTTCTCCTAAGTCATACGAGACAAGAGAGGATTTCAACAAAGCCCTGCTTGCTGCAATAGATTCTTATAATGTTGATTTGATTGTGCTTGCAGGCTGTCTGGTTGCAATTCCTTCCATAATGGTGGAGAAATACAGAAACAGAATTATCAATATACATCCGTCACTTATTCCTTCCTTTTGCGGCAAAGGCTTCTATGGACTTCATGTTCATGAAGCAGTGCTCGCAAGAGGTGTTAAGGTCACCGGAGCCACAGTACATTTCGTGGATGACGGGACCGATACGGGTCCAATTATTTTGCAGAAGCCTGTCATGATTGAGCAGGGAGATACCCCGGAGGTTCTGCAGAAGCGTGTAATGGAGCAGGCTGAGTGGATAATTCTTCCGAAGGCAATCAGCCTTATTGCTCAGGGCAAGGTAAGTGTAGTTGATGGCAAAGCAGTAATTACTGATTAGCAGAATGGAGATTAAATATGAAAATACTTATTGTGGGAAGCGGCGGAAGAGAACATGCTATAGCGTGGAAATGCGCCCAGAGTCCTAAGGTAGATAAGATATATTGTGCACCGGGCAATGCGGGAATCGGCCTTATAGCTGAGTGCGTTCCTATCGGCGCAATGGAATTTGATAAGCTTGTGGATTTTGCAAAGGATAAACAGATTGACCTTACTATTATCGGTATGGATGACCCTTTGGTAGGCGGTGTTGTGGA
>CAMAKT010000055.1 GCA_945836135.1 uncultured Clostridia bacterium
AGGAACTGCAACTGCCGGTTGACAAATTGAAAGTCTGACTTGGTGGTATGCAACCGGTGAAGAGGATATATTTTAGGCTGTCAAAAGGACATATCAAACAAGCATATCAAACAAACGAGGGAGGTAGAATATGATCTTAGCAGATAAGATTACAGAAGAAAGAAAAAAGAACGGCTGGTCCCAGGAGGAGCTGGCAGATAAGCTTGGTGTATCAAGACAGGCTGTATCAAAATGGGAGAGTGCCGGTTCGGTGCCGGATCTTCAGAGAATAATACAACTGGCAGAGCTGTTCGGTGTAAGCACGGATTACTTATTAAAGGATGAGCTTGAACATGATGAGGTGTCAGCCTATGTATCTACGGAAACAGATGACAGCAAACCTATTAGAAAGGTATCCATGGAGGAAGCTAATTCGTTTCTTAATATGAAGAGAAGGGGAGCACCTATTATTGCAAATGCCACCTTTATGTGTATTATCAGTCCGACAATTCTGATTATACTGGCATCCTTGGCAGAGGAAAATATGTTTCACATTACGGAAGCCTTTGCATCAGGTGTGGGACTGATATTCCTGTTCGCAATGATTGCCTCGGCTGTATTTATGTTCATAACCTATGGCATGCGTGAAAGCCATATGGAACACCTTGAAAAGGGGTATTTTGAGACAGAGTATGGTGTATCGGGAATGGTAAAAGAGAAGAGACATGCGTATGAGCCTGTTTATACAAGGGGAATTGCAGTCGGAGTTGTTACCTGTATAGTGGCTGTAGTACCGCTTATTATTGTGGCTATAATGGAAGCGCCGGATTACATCTGCGGAATATTTGTTGCACTGCTGTTACTGCTTATTGCCTGCGGTGTACATATGATTATTCGTGTAAGTACTATCAAGTCAAGTTATGATGCACTGCTTCAGGAGGGCGAGTTCAGCCGGGCTGAGAAAAAGGCGAGAAATAAGCTTAATACCCTGTCAGGTATATACTGGTGTCTGGCAACAGCTATCTATCTTGGCTGGAGCTTCTACACAAAGCGATGGGATTTTACATGGCTGGTGTGGCCGGTGGCAGGTGTATTGTATGCGGCAGTAGCAGGGGTTATGAGACTGTTTATGAGGGTGGATGATTAATCCGGCAGCCCCGCATACTTATTGCTTTTAAAGTTGGTATAGCAGATAAAAAGTAACAGAAACTCCCGGCATTTGACATGCTGTAAGCAGTCAAATGCCGGGAGTTTTGCTGTGTCCGGACGTCCATAGAAAATAGAGCCTCGTAACAACACATTTATGTATATGTAAAGGTATTCCAAGAATAAGGTTAAGTGATGCGTTAATAAAATTATTTTACCGAATATAAAGAAAGTGATATAGTTAATAAGGAATCGGCAGTCATTAAAATCCGCAAGGCAATGGCTTGGCAGGGAGCAGCATAATATGAGCATTATACAGAACAGAGGTAAATATATGGACAGCCTGAGTGAAGAACGTATTAAAAATATATTGGACAGCGCAGATGTTAATTACTCCTATGCTTTGGCAAAGGAGCTTGAGGGCATACGAAGCAATCCGATGCTGGGGTATAGAAGTGCCGGGTCGGCGGTAGAGCATGAAGCGGGCGAGTTGATTTTCAATAAAATGAAGGAGGCAGGCTTTGTTAACGTCCGCAAGGACAGGATTGATGTGGATGGTTGGGAGTTCCGACGTGCGGTCATTAGGGCAAGTGCAGGCGTCGGTGAGAGGGAAATCCAGCTTGGAGCTTATCAGACAACCTTTGTGACGGATGGCTTTGAGAGTGTGCAGATAGTGGATGCCGGAAAGGGTACACTTGAGGACTATGAGGAGCTTGAGCACCTTGGAATATCTGTTAAGGGCAAGCTTGTCATGGCACAGATTAACCAGCGCGAGGAGTGGTGGATTAATTTCCCGGTGTATCAGGCAAAATTAAAGGGAGCTAAGGGCTTCATCGCCGTTCAGGATGGCGGCTATGGGGAGGTCGCAGAGAATGCCCTCAATGCACAGGACATTGCGGGACCTTCGGATGCTCCTGCCTTCTCCATTTCGAGGGCGGATGCAAAGTTCATACGGGAATGCATGAAGGAAGCGCAGGAGGCACATGGCAGGGAATGTACGGTGCTCTTCGATGCCTGTACCAAGGTTATCAAAGGGGCAAGTTCATATAATATCCTGGGCGAGATTCCGGGGGAGAATCCGGACAGAATGATACTGCTGTCGGGGCATTATGATTCCTATTTTGCAGGCTTTCAGGATGACAATACCGCTGTGAGCATGCTTATAGAAATTGGGCGTATGCTGATAAAAAATGGCTATAAACCCCACAATACCATAGTATTCTGTGCCATGGCAGCGGAGGAATGGGGAGTGGAAAATTCCAAGTATGACTGGTCCACAGGGGCATACGAGGAAGTCTTTACGGTACATCCGGAATGGAAGGGCAAGGTGATTGCGGACCTGAATTTCGAGCTTCCTGCATTTGCCCACGGAAACAAGGACTATGTGCGCTCCACATACGAGTACAGGAATTTTTATAGAAAGATACTTAAGGAGTACCCGGGAGATTTGCAGGAGGCATACCCTGATGGAGTTGGCACGAAGGCTCCTATTCAGACCTGGTCGGACGATTTTTCCATTGCCATATCCGGCATACCCTCCACGGTGAATGAGTTTGCCGGGGGCAGGTTCATGGAGTCTCATTATCATTCCCAGTATGACAGCGATGAGTTCTATGATGAGAAGGTATATCTTTTTCACCATAAGCTCTACGCGTACATACTGTTAAGGCTTGACGCGCTTAGGGTGGCACCCGTGGATTTCACCATTGTAGCGGATGAGCTTTTGCACCGCTTTGACAAGGAGATATGCGGGGATGCCAAGACAGCTGGTAGCTTCATACAGGCGGTCACAGACCTTAAAGCTGAAGCGCTCAGGGTTAATGCAGTCATAGAGGAACGCAACAGTGGAGAAAAACCGGATATGCCGGGCGGTCGTGCTGAGAACGATATCCTCATGGAAAACAAGCTTTTAGAGGCATTTGCATACGCACAGGATAAGCTTGTGACACTTAACTGGCAGGATGATGTTATATTCCCTTATGAGACAGCCATGAATGATGTAGTATTCTTAGGGAAGGCAATAGATGCCCTAAGTACACAGTACGGGGAGAAAAAGCCTGCGGCGGGAATAAAAAATGCCCTCAAATGGATATACCGGATTGACAATAACCAGTACGCCTTCAGATTCGAGAAGGCGGTGTATGAGTACTTCACGGATTATGTTTTCAATCAGCCGCCGGAGAGGCTTAAATGGGGTTATGGCCGCATAATCCATCATGAAAATCTCTATGATATAGTGTGGAGCCTGATAGATAAGCTGGCCAAGCCGGGCGATAATGCGGATGCCACGCAGGAGCTGTGCATTCTTACAGAGGCACGGACACGCCAGCAGGCATATCTTAAGGAGGATGTAATAAAAACAGCACAGAGTGTCAACGAAATAACGGATATACTCAGAAGCATACAATAAAGAGGACTGAAAGGCATAGGATAATAAAACGGAACAAAGAGCCTTGAACCGACTGTGGCAACGATACAGAACAGGGTGCAGCTATATATTGATGAGAAGAGGTAGACAATTTGAAATTTTGAGCTATAATGAGTGCAAGTGAGCCGACATGCCGGCATGATTGGCTCTGAATATTACCACAATTTATAGAAGAGGCATCACTATGACAAGCGACACGTTATACAGAGTAAAAAAAGAAGACTTCCCGAAGCTTGAGGAGCTTCTGATGAAGTGTTTTGAGGAGGATCCGTTATACATAAGCATGATTCCGGATGAAAAGGTCAGGAAAAGGCTGATGCCGGAGCTGTTTAAATGCGATTTGGATGAATTTTACGAGACCTGCGAGATTTTTGCGGACAGCGAGGAGCTTAACGGAATACTGGTGGTATCGGATGAGGCGGAGCCCTATAATATGCTGCATTTCTATCTTTCCGAGGCACTGGCCGAGATTAAGACGGACGGATATCTGTTAAAGGAGGACCCGTCCATGAAGACCTTTATGAATTTTATGATAGGCCGGGATTATCTCAATTCGAGCTGGACGGACCAGCTCCACCAGACCAACAGGCTCCATATAATATATCTGGCGGTTAATCCTCAGATTCAGCATCACGGTATCGCCGCGAAGCTCATAGGCGAGGTGGTTGACTACGCGGATAAAAATAAAATGATGATTTCCCTTGAGACGCACAACGAGAAGAATGTTGCGATGTATAAGCATTTCGGATTTAAGCTGTACGACACCATTAAAAAGCATTTTGGGCTTACACAGTACTGCATGATAAAGCAGGCGTGAAGCTTGACATGGATAATTTAAAAAGGGACACCCCTTTCAAATTATAAATTATTACATAAAATATAACCTAATTATATAAACAAATTAATTAAGGATAAAAAAAACTTGCATAAGTCTTAAATTTGTCATACTATAGTACCATAAGTTTATAAAGTAGTAAAGCATGCTGACTGATTATGTCAGAGTGTTTAGATTAGGTGGGAGGTATTGTATGGATACATTTGTTTTTAACAAAGAAGAATTCAAGAAATCCATAATGGACAATGTTAAGAGTATTTACAGAAAGAATATTAATGAGGCAACCAAGCAGCAGGTATTTCAGGCTGTTGCATATTCGGTCAAGGACATGATTATAGACAGATGGATTGCTACTCAGAAGGAATACGAGAAGCAGGATGTGAAGACTGTTTACTATATGTCCATGGAGTTCCTGATGGGACGTGCTCTCGGCAATAATATGATTAACCTTTGCTGCTATAAGGAGGTCAAGGAGGTACTTGAGGAGCTGGGCTTTGATATCAATGTTATTGAGGATCAGGAGCCGGATGCGGCGCTTGGAAACGGTGGACTTGGACGTCTTGCCGCCTGCTTCCTTGATTCCTTATCCACATTGGGTTATCCTGCATACGGCTGCGGCATACGTTACAAGTATGGTATGTTCAAGCAGGAGATAAGGAACGGATATCAGATGGAGGTGCCGGATGACTGGCTCAGGGATGGCAATCCATTTGAGGTTAAGCGTTCTGAATATGCCGTGGAGGTTAAGTTCGGCGGTTATGTAAGATGCTATAGAGGTGAGGACGGAAGAGACCACTTTGTTCAGGAGAACTACCAGTGTGTCAATGCGGTTCCTTATGACCTGCCTATAGTCGGTTATGGCAACAATGTTGTCAACACCTTGAGAATATGGGATGCAGAGCCTATACAGCATTTTAATCTGGAATCCTTTGATAAGGGCGATTATCAGAAGGCCATTGAGCAGGAGAACCTTGCCAAGAATATTGTTGAGGTACTCTACCCTAATGACAATCATTATGCAGGTAAGGAATTAAGACTTAAGCAGCAGTACTTCTTCATATCCGCCAGTGTTCAGAGGGCAGTCGCAAAATATAAGGAGAAGCATGATGATATCCGCAAGTTCTATGAGAAGGTATGCTTCCAGCTTAACGATACACATCCTACGGTTGCAGTGGCAGAGCTTATGAGAATCCTTCTTGATGAAGAGGGACTTGAGTGGGATGAGGCTTGGGAGGTTACTTCCAAGACTTGTGCTTATACCAATCATACAATTATGGCAGAGGCTCTTGAGAAGTGGCCTATTGAGCTGTTCTCCAGACTTCTTCCTAGAATATACCAGATTGTTGAAGAGATTAATCGTCGTTTCGTTGAGAAGATTAAGACCATGTATCCGGGCAATCAGGAGAAGATTCGCAAGATGGCGATTATTTACGATGGTCAGGTTAAGATGGCACATCTTGCCATCGCCGCAGGCTTCTCGGTGAACGGTGTTGCCAAGCTCCACACAGAGATTCTTAAAAAACAGGAGCTTAAGGATTTCTACGAGATGATGCCGGAGAAGTTCAATAACAAGACCAACGGTATTACCCAGAGACGTTTCCTTCTCCATGGCAATCCTCTGCTGGCAGACTGGGTTACCAAGAAGATTGGTGATGAGTGGATTACGGATTTGCCGCAGATAGCCAAGCTCAAGGTATATGCGGATGATGAGCTGAGCCAGAGCGAATTCATGCAGATTAAGTACCGCAACAAGGTTCGCCTTGCAGCGTATATTAAGGAACACAATGGAATTGAAGTTGACCCGCGCTCGATTTTTGATGTTCAGGTCAAGAGACTTCACGAGTACAAGAGGCAGCTTCTTAACATTCTTCATGTTATGTACCTGTACAACCAGATTAAGGAGCATCCGGAGATGGATTTCTATCCGAGAACATTTATTTTCGGTGCCAAGGCAGCAGCAGGCTACAAGAGAGCTAAGGCCACAATCAAGCTGATTAACAGCGTGGGTGATGTTATCAATAACGATAAGTCAATTGATGGCAAGCTTAAGGTGGTATTTATTGAGAATTACCGTGTATCCAATGCAGAGATAATCTTCGCGGCAGCAGATGTCAGCGAGCAGATTTCCACTGCTTCCAAGGAGGCATCCGGAACAGGTAATATGAAGTTCATGTTAAATGGTGCAATCACACTTGGAACCATGGACGGAGCTAATGTAGAGATTGTCAATGAGGTCGGTGAGGACAATGCAGTTATCTTCGGTCTGTCGGCTGATGAGGTAATTCGCTATGAGAATGAGGGCGGATACAACCCTATGGAAATTTTCAACAATGACCAGGACATCAGACAGGTACTCATGCAGCTCATCAACGGCTTCTATTCACCTCAGAACCCTGAGCTCTTCCGTGAGATATATGATTCTCTGCTCCATGCACAGGGTGGAAACCGCGCTGATGTATACTTTATCCTCAAGGATTTCCGTTCATACATCGAGGCACAGGAGAAGATTGAGCAGAAGTATCGTGACACCAAGGGCTGGGCTCGATCGGCAATACTGAACACCGCCTGCAGCGGTAAGTTCACCTCCGACAGAACCATTGAGGAGTATGTCCGCGATATCTGGAAGCTCGACAAGGTGAAGGTTGAACTGTAACAATTTTTTCAGGCTTTTGAATGTTAGAATTATTATTGCGCTCCCTGCATATATTTTATGCAGGGGGCGTTTTTGCATGAAGAATAAAATTAAATATATTACAGGCTGTCTTATGGCAGTCTTTTTTATACCGTTTGTAATTACACTTATTTTAAACGGAGTGGGTCTTGAAAAGGATAAAATCGGACTTGCCCTGCTCTCATCTGTTACAGGCAACAAGGAGGCAAAGTCCACCGTCACCATGAGCTATATGGCAGGAACCGAGGAGATGGATATTGATGAATACATTACAGGAGTGCTTGTTTCTGCATACGATTACTGCAGCAATGACGAGTTTATAAAGACAATGGCAGTGATGTGTCGGACGTATATCAAGTATTGCAATGCCAACGGAATGCTGTGCAATGCGGAATTTTATCCCGATACCCGGATGGAGGAACACTGGGGTGAGGAGTGGGAGAAGAAGAAAGCAGCCATAACGGTGCTTGTGGAGCAGACCAAGGGAGAATACTTAACCTGTGGCGGAGAGGTAATATATCCATACTTTCATATGCTTACCAGCGGCTACACCAGAAATCTGCGGGAACCGGCAGCGTATCTGTGCGAGGTTGTACAGACGGAGGACAGTCTGGAGGAGGGGTATATAAGCGTTGCAGAGTTCACGGATAAGGAGTTTGCTGCAATTTTGAAAAAAAATATATCCGGACTGTATTTTGATGACAGCGGTGCAGCCTCGCAGCTTCAGATAATTGAAAAAACCACGGGTGGTTATGTGGTTCTTATACAGGCGGGCAACATCATTGTGGACGGTGACAGCTTCTGCGACATGTTAGGACTTGCCTCGCCTTCCTTTACGTATTCCGCCATTGACGGGGGAATACGTTTTACCGTAAAAGGACAGGGCTACGGCTATGGACTCTCCGTGGCAGGAGCGAAACGCAGGTCAGAAAATGGCACCTCTTACCGGGAAATTTTAAATTATTATTATGAAAACATAGACTGGAAGTAAGTTACAAGGAGAGAATTCCCAAATTAAAGCTCCATAGAAATTGTATAAATCCGCAAGGAGTGGCAACCCTATTATCAAGAAAATTAAATTTGATTTATGTGGACGCATCAGGATGCGCTCTGCAAGAGGAGGTTGCCTTGAATAGACGTAGAAATAAGGTGGACATGGAGAAGATTTTTGCCACCGTCATATCTCTTGCCATTATGGTTGCTTTGGTGGTAGGGGTTGTATCAATACTTAAAAGCAATAATTCGAAGGATGACAGTAAGCACAATTACATTGACCTGAACGAAATAAACGAGGCGCTTAGCGGTGAGGATGTCGGTGATGAGACAGTGCAGCAGGCAGCAAATGAGGGAGGCGAAAAACAGGATGAACAGCAAAGTGAAACAGAAACTGTTAAATATCAGACAGCGGATAGAGACACGGATGGAAACATTGAAAACGATGGCGGTAAGTCGATGGCTGAAGCTACCGGTGAAGTGGATAAAATCCCAGGCAAAGATATTGTACTGCCGGGCACAGACGCTGCTTCCGAGACTGCGGAAGAGACTGGTGAAGCTGGAAACACAGATGTGGCGCAGGCTGTGGGTGATGAAGGAACAGAGGGAGGAGAAAAAGATGGTGGCTCAGAAGCACAGGTAGCTCAGGCTGAGAGTACTGCCCCGGCAGAAGTTGAAACAACCCCTTCGGATGTAGCTTCATCAGACGGGAACGGTACGGACACCCTTGATGATGTGCCTGCAGGAGAGAATGTTGACAGTGATGCAACACCGGTCAATGCAAGTACAGCCACACTCCTGGGCTATAGCTTCAGCGAGGACAGCACAATGATGTGGCCGACGCAGGGGAATGTCATTCTCAATTATAATATGAGCAACACAATATATTTCCCTACTCTTGATGTATACAAATGCAACCCTGCAATTGTTATAAGTGCAAGCGAGGACTCCATCGTATCCGCGGCGGCTGACGGTATTGTCACTGCTGTATATGAGTCCAACGAAACCGGACTTACAATGGAGATTGCTCTTGGCAATGATTATGTGATGACCTACGGACAGCTTAAAAATCTTACCGTAGGTGTGGGCAGCCAGGTCAAGAGAGGCGATGTGATTGCAAGTGTGGCAACACCGAGTGCCTATTATTCTGTTGAGGGCAGCAACCTCTATTTCAGGTTGGACAAGGATGGAACAAGTGTAAATCCTATGGATTATATTGAAGCTGAATAATGAAAAGGTCCTGCAGGGCTAAGGAAAAATAGCTTGGCAGGGCCTTTTTTCAGCTTTCAATATAGTGTTTTCTGAATTTCCCGGGAGCTTCACCAAAATAGTTTGACAAAAATAATTACAAAATAACATTGTTCTTTCCCGGAATTTGGAATAGCATATATAATATAAAATCATATTGGGAGAGGGTACATAATGATTAGATTATTTGAACAGCACATTGTGAGGAAACAGAAGGAACTGGAAGGCATTTGGCATTTTGCAACAGAAGAAGGTAAGTCCTATAACCTTTCTGTTCCGGGCTGCTGGGAGCAGCACCCTGAGCTTCTAAACTATAGAGGAAAGGGAACATACATAAGGAAAATTACCATTAATCAAAAGACAAATATAAGGCTGGAATTCAAGGGTGTAAGCCATACCGCTGATGTGTTTTTTGATGATAAGTTTGTTGTCCATCATTATAATGCTTTTACTGCTTTTAGCGGGATAGTTACGGGTGTTGTGGCAGGAGAGCATATAATCCGGGTTGAGGTGGACAATAGCTTTAGCGAGGCTTCTGCGCTTCATGTTCCGAATGACTATTATACCTATGGCGGATTTAATAGAACCGTGGTATTAGAAGAGATAAATGACATATATATCAAGAATGTTCATTTTGAGCCATATAGGGACAAGGATACATGGAAAGCAAAAATCAGTGTTGATGTAGAGAACCTGTCAGATGAAAATATTGAAGCGGATATTAATATAACTTTGGCAGATAAGAAATTCGGACAAAAAGGAATGTTCGAGAACAATAGTGTGTCTTCTGTTGAATTTGCGGAAAGCTTTGAAAATGTCAAAGAGTGGTTTGTGTTAAAACCCGAGCTGTACTTGCTGGGAGTTGAATTGAAATGCGGCGATACCGTCATAGATGATCTGATTGACAGAGTGGGCTTTAGAGAGGTCTCTATTGATGGAAGAAAACTCCTGGTAAATGGGAAGAGAGTATTTTTAAAAGGCTTCAACAGACATGAAGACTATGGAACTCTTGGTAGTGCAGTTCCGTTTCAGGTGATGCTTCAGGATATCCAGATGATGAGAGAGATGGGTTCAAACGCTGTCAGAACCTGTCATTATCCTAATGATGAGCGCTTCCTTGATCTTTGTGATGAGCAGGGCTTATTAGTCTGGGAAGAAAATCATGCCCGCGGGTTTGATTTGGAGAAAATGATGAATCCTAATTTTGACAGACAATGTAAGGACTGTATAGATGAAATGATATATCAGCATTTTAATCATCCATCTATTGTAATCTGGGGAATCTTAAATGAGTGTGCCAGCGAAACGGAAGCAGGGCGGGAGAAATATATGATGCAATACGAGCAGATTAAATCTCTTGATACATCAAGACCCACAACCTCTGCGACCTGCAGACATTTTAAAGATATCTGCCTGGATCTTCCGGATGTGGTTTCCTTTAACATGTATTCCGGGTGGTATGAAGATATTTCGGTTAAAGAAAAGCATGAGAAAGAAATGATATGGATTGATTCTGTTGCGGGAAAAGAAAAACCGGTTATTGTCAGCGAGTTTGGTGCTGCCGCAATGTATGGCTTTAGGGACAGAGGGCATTGCAAATGGAGTGAAGAAAGACAAGCTGATATTATTCGGGAGAACCTGGAAGTTTATAAAGAAGACGACAGACTTACAGGAACCTTTATCTGGCAATTTGCAGATTGCAAAGTAACGGAAGAAAAATGGTTTTCAACAAGAGTAAGATGCCACAACAATAAGGGCGTAGTTGATGAATATCGTAGACCAAAAGAGGCATACGATGTGGTCAAAGAATTGTTTCCAATGATGGGGGAATAGTATAATATAGTCCATCTGAATATTTTTTTGGGTAGACCCGCAGTCAGAAGTAAATATGACTGCGGGTTTTTTGGGTGAAAAAAATTTTAAAATGTATATTGTAATTATTAAAACCATGTGGTAATATAAAAACACACATGAAGTAGTAATGAAAACTACATAATAAATTAATATAAACCACAAAAAGAAGAATTAATATCTAAAAGATGCGTATAATAATGTTATAAACCGCAGGAATGGAGGAAATTATGAAAAAGATTGAAGCCAAGCACGGTCTTAAGGACCCGGGAAGTGCAATAACACATTTTATAGGAATGATGATGACCATGTTGGCGGCGGTTCCGCTGCTTCTTAGGGCGGCGAAAGCACCGGACAGGATACATCTTGTTTCACTGGGGATTTTTGTTGTGAGTATGATTCTGCTCTATGCAGCCAGCACGACTTATCATTCGCTTAAGGTATCTGAAAAGGCACAGACAATTTTGAGAAAAATTGACCATATGATGATTTTTATACTGATAGCAGGCTCCTATACGCCAATATGCCTTGTGGTGTTAAACGGAACTGTAGGCTATGTGCTTCTGGCATTGGTATGGGGCATTGCCATAGCGGGAATTGTAATCAAGTTCTGCTGGATTACCTGCCCGAAGTGGTTTTCATCAGCTTTATATATTGCCATGGGCTGGATATGCCTGATTGCCTTTTCCAAAATATATGCAGCATTGTCTGGACCGGCTTTTGCATGGCTGCTGGCTGGCGGACTTATATATACGGTGGGCGGTATAATATACGCCCTCAGGGTTCCGGCCTTCGACGCAAAGCACCGCAATTTCGGCTCACATGAGATATTCCATCTCTTTGTAATGGGTGGAAGCCTCTGCCATTTCATACTGATGTTCCAATACATCACGGTATTTCCGATGTAGAAAAGCATATAACGTCATAGCTTGAGGTATACAGGACTTGCAACATAGGGGTCGAAGTAGTAAAATATATATAATTAAAATTTATGCGAAACAGCGCTTTTTCGAGCACCGTTTCGCATTTAATTTGTGTAATTACTTATATAATGGATTACTATGGAGGACTATAATGCAGGAAATGGGATGGGTGTTACAAGAAGGTCGGAAACTCACGATTCTCTGCGCCACGGATAGCGAAGCGGTACGGATAGCGGCGCATAATCTGGCAGAGGATATTATGAAGGTCTTTGACGCACAGGCTTCCGTTGAGGTCTGCACACCACAGACGGATGTGGAGAAGCGTGGAAACAGTGGGAATGCAGCTAATGAAGCAGAAGCGGGTAGCAGGTACAGCATTGTCATACGAAAAGAAGAGCATGGTCATAAGGAAGCATATGCCCACAGGGTAGCGGATGGAGTATTGTACATCAGCGGAGAAGACCGCCGTGGTATGATATACGGCATATATGAGCTGAGCCGTATGATGGGAGTGTCACCTTGGTATTTTTTTGCCGATGTTCCGGTAAAACGCAAGAAAATGATGAGCCTGCCGGAGGGCTATTATTTTTCCGACTATCCGTCGGTGGAGTATAGGGGAATATTCATCAATGATGAGGAGGAACTTGAAAAGTGGGTGCAGCTTCACATGGGAGAGGAGACCATAGGAATCAGAACCTATGAGAAGATATTCGAGCTTCTGCTGCGCCTGCGGGCTAATTATATATGGCCGGCGATGCATGTGAACTCTTTTAATCTGAAAAGGGAGAACGGGGAGATGGCAGACCGGATGGGCATTGTTGTGGGAACCTCCCACTGCGATATGCTTATGCGCAGCAATAACAGGGAGTGGTATCCATGGCTTGAGAAGAAGGGCTACAAGGATGTGGAGTATGATTATTCGATTCCAGGAAGAAACAGGGAGGTACTTGACGAGTACTGGAAGGAGAGCGTGGAGCAGAATAAGGACTTCGAGGTGGGTTATACACTGGGAATGAGAGGAATCCATGATTCTGGCTTTGAGACCAGGTCTCTTGAGGGACTTACCGGAGAAGACTTAAGGAAGGCAAAGATTGAACTCTTGCAGACCGTCATAAATGCCCAGGAAAAAATTCTTGAGGATACATTGGATGAGGAGCCTCTTAAGAGCTTTGTGCCTTATAAGGAGGTTCTGGAGCTGTACGATAACGGCCTGGAGGTTCCGGAGGATTTGACCCTTATCTGGACAAACGACAATTACGGATATATAAGACGATATCCGGGAGAAAAGGAGAAAAAGAGGCGGGGAGGGAACGGAATATATTATCACAATTCCTACTGGGCACCGCCGGGAGCCTCATATCTTTTTATAAACTCAATTCCACTTGCACATACGCGAAACGAGCTGTACAAGGCATGGTGTGAGGGCATCAGGAAGGTATGGGTAATGAATGTGGGTGCCATCAAGCCCCTTGAACAGGAGATTACCTTTTATCTTAATTTTGCCTGGGAGGTGGGCAAGGAGAATGCAGTTACCGATGACGTGGATAAATACCTTGCGAAGTGGATTAATGAGACGTTTTCCGGAAATCATGGGGATAAAATGGCTGAAATCCTTAATGATTTTGCCCAGCTCACCAATGTGCGCAAGATAGAGCTGATGGACAGCGATGTATTTTCACAGACGGCCTACGGCGATGAGGCAACGGTGAGGATTAACCGTTACAGAGAGCTGGTACGTCAGGCTGATGATATATACGAGGCTCTTCCGGCAGAAGAAAAGGATGCCTTTTTCCAGCTGTGTCTTATGAAAATACATGCGGCATATTATACTAACTGCATGTATTACTATGCTGACAGAAGCAATCTTTGTACGAAGCTGGGCAGGTGTCAGGCTGCCTATACATACACGAAGTTATGTCGTGGGTATGACGATAGAAGAAGACAGCTTCTTGAATACTATAATAATGTGATGGCAGGCGGAAAATGGTCGGGAATTCTCACGCCGGAGGACTTTCCGCCTCCAAGGACAGCCATGCAGCCGGCCTGCGTTGTGCCACTTATGCCGCTTAGTCAGGTCGAAAAGAAGCTGATTGTCACTCTGTGGAATGATGAGAAGGAGATTATATTTAATAAGGACAGCGTGAAATGGATAGAGTTTGGCTGTGCCGGTGAGGGAGAGATTGAGTATGAGATTACAGTGCCGGATTGGCTTGTATTTGATGAAGGAACTCATGGAGCGGACAACGGAAGTATTGCCGGGAATACACTCCGCGGAAAAGTGGGTGCCGAGTGCCGCATTATGTTGAGAGTGAGGCCTGACGTTGTGGACTACAGTGTAGCTTTGATGGAGGGGCATATATGCCTGC
>CAMAKT010000056.1 GCA_945836135.1 uncultured Clostridia bacterium
ATTAATTATTATACATAATACATTACATTTTTAAAAATAGCAAGCTTTTTTTATTAAAAAATTATCGTTTACAAATAGCATAATAATCTGATATATTACCCATATAATAACACATAATGGAGGTAACTATGGCTGACAATAATGAAGAATATATGAATGACTTTGAGGAAGGCACTGTCACATTGTCACTTGATGACGGCAGGGATGTTGAATGCGGCATTGTTGCAGTATTCCCGGTAGGTGAACGCAATTATATCGCACTTCTTCCACTTAATGATGATGAAGCAGCAGAAGGCGAGGTATATCTGTATCAGTATTTTGAGGATGCTGACGGTGAACCGTCCCTTGGCAACATCGAAAGTGACGAGGAATACGAGGCTGTTGCCGATGCATTCGATGAGCTGATGGATGAGGATGAATACGAAGAACTGTTAGCAGATGATGACGAAGAATAAAAATTCGTCCCTGACCGGTTCCAGCGGTAGCCACCCGCTGTAGCCGGTTTTTTTTGCTCTTTTGGTCTTTCAGCAGCATACAAACCTGCTTCTATAAGGAATCTGCTCACCTCCAAAGTCTTATTGTAGCGCTCCGCCGTGCAGTAGATATACAATTCCCTCTTAGCTCTGGTCATGGCTACATAGAGCATACGACGCTCTTCTTCAATATCCGTATCCAGAACCGCCTTTTTATGCGGACAGGTTCCTTCATTGACATCCACAATGAATACTGTGTCATATTCAAGGCCTTTGGAGCTGTGCATGGTAGTAAGGGCTACCCTTGGCACATCCTCTTTTGGTACCTCCCGTACCTTCTGTCTGTACTCTGCAATGTTCTTTTCCCAATCCACAAAGGTATTACATTCTCTGGCACTTTCCTGAATCTCATTAATCACATCAAAGAGTTCATCCGCCTGTATATGGTGGTTCAGTGCATATTCCGTCAGGTACTCATCATAGCCAATCGCCCGTCTTATATAGTTGACCGCTGCATAAGGGTTAAGCTTCTTGACAACTGCAAGGTCGGCCTTCAGCTTTAGAATCCTCTCCACCATCCACTGCTTATCCTCATAATATGTACACAGTCTGTCCAGATCAATCTCGGTATCTGTCAGGTAATCCCTGCCAATATATCTCTTAGGCTTATTGCACACGGAAATAAAATCCGCACGATTTCCCGTACCGAAAGCAAGCCGCAGGTACGCAAAAATATCCTTGGCAATCCAATGCTCAAATATATCAGGCAATTTGTCCCGAATCTGAAATGGCACTCCGGCCTCCATAAGCTTGCGCACAAGTGAACCTATTCCTCCCGAGGTACGGTACAAAACAGCGATATCGCCGTAACTTCTGCTCTTGTTATCCACCAAATCTCTTATTCTTTCCGTTATCTCATTGTACTCATCAATAAAGTCCTTGGTTCTCCTGACTACCACAGGTGCTCCGTCCTGCCGGTTTGTAACTATATCCTTCCTGTAACGTCTGGTATTATACCTGATTACATTGCCTGCTGCCCGAATAATCTGCGGTGTCGAACGATAGTTGACATCTAACAGAACCTGCTTTGCATCCGGATAGTCCTTATTAAAATTCAACATAATATCCGGCTTGGAACCTCTGAAACCGTATATACTCTGGTCATCATCCCCCACAATAAAGAGATTGTTCTCGGGCGCCGCAAGCAGCCTTATGGTATCATACTGTATCTTGTTGATATCCTGAAATTCGTCTATCAGAATATATTTATATTTTCCCTGCCATGCACGAAGTATATCTTCCCTTGCAGCAAGCAGTTCGTATGTATATACCAGCATATCCTCAAAGTCGAGGAGCCTGTTCTTTTTAAGAGCTTGGGTATAATCCGAATAAATCTCACGAAAGGCATCCGCCGGACAGTTGGTGGAATAATAATTGTCAAGGCTGATTCTCTCCGACTTAACTTTTCCTATCTCACCTAATACATTCGCAGTAAATTCCTTCTCATCCTCGACCTCAAGCTCATGCTTTGACAGAGCCTGTCTTACAATGGCATACCTGTCCTCATCCTTAATTATATTGGATGCGGAAAAATTATACGCATATTTTAAGATTGTAAAATACACCGCATGGAAGGTTCCGAAGGTCACATTCCTGTATGCACCGCCCTCCGGCTCCATCAGCTTAAAAAATCTTTCCTTCATCTCATTGGCTGCTGCCTTGGTAAAGGTAATGACCAGAATATTCGCCGGACTCACACCTGACCTTATAAGCTGCTGCACCCTGCGTGTAATAACCGTGGTCTTACCTGAGCCGGGTCCCGCAAGTACTAACATCGGTCCGTCCTTATGTAATATGGCATTTTCCTGTGACTTGTTTGACTTCATGTAAACCTCAATTATTTTATAAAACTACAATTAATTTTAAAAAGGTATTATATATTACACTTTTAAAGATATTACACCCTATACCAACCATTGTCAAGAATCAGCTACATACAAAAGCGGAGTCCGTTTCCGACTCCGCCTTAAGTTTATCTGCTTACAAATGTGGCACACTCCGTCTCAGAGGATACCATTGCATGGCTTCCGGTCACATCCACATGCTTGGCAGTACAGTTGCGGTCATCATTGTAACGGCACTTCACTGCATCACACAGAATGTTGGTTGTGCGCTTAGGCTCACATTCACATGCAGAGGTCACCCGTGGGCTGCCCTTCTCGCAAAATGAGGAACAGCAGGTGGAAGCCGATGACTCTGCCCTGTCTCCCTCTACCTTGATATTCTCTCTTTTGCAGCAGTTGCAGTCGTTATATGCGCATGTCTTTACACTACAGGCTAAATCGTTCATACTTATCTCCTTTCAGATATAATTATTTCTGAATTAGTATGACGTAAAAAGCCCATAATTATTCACCCTTTTATTATATTTACAAGCATGAAAATGCCTAGGAGAATGGGCTGGTGCACAATATAGATAAACATGGTGTGTCTTCCGATAAATGCCAGCGGTGGGCAGAAATTCTTATAAAAGAGCTTCGGCAGCCCTTCTCTGTTAAAAACATATCCAACCATTGCTCCCGCAAGAAAAAGGAAGCCCCATGGGATAATAGGATAATAATCCGCCGACACGTAGGGACCTGCAAACCCCATTATGTACATTGGAAAACTCCCGTAAAGTGCTTTCGGAAGATTAAGCGTCAGCGACGCAAGCCTTACATATCCATAATAGATATCTTTGCTGAATACGAACAAAAATATAAAAAGACACATAAGAACAGCCCGCGTACTCATTCCCCTGTCAGTGTACTTTTCTTTCCTACCTCCGTCAACTGCCAGCTGAATTACTCCGTATATAACCATCATTATGCCAAGCAGATGCAGTATTCCGAATATTATGGTCTGCTCCGGCATGACGACAAGTGTCACAATGGACAGCGCAAGCGCAAACAGAATTGTCCTTGCACCTCTTTTAATATTATTTCTTGAAAAATTACAGGATATTCCCGAAATAAAAATTAATGAACCTGACATAACATCCCTGATAGTGGAGAACCATTTTGAATAAAGATACGGTATATTATATCCCAGTATATCGTTCAAATCATACATAAAGTGATAATACACCACATAAATGATAAGTATTCCTCTTAATATATCAATCAGGTATATTCTTGTTTTTTCTTCTTTCATAATGTATATCCATTCTTATTCGGTGATTAAACTTTTGTAATAATTTTACTCTTTTTCCATATTATTGTCTACCTGCATTTATGTATGAAGCTGCTGAATTGTTTGACTTTTTTACGCTTGTACGATAGACTATTAGCGTTCCTGTGCATCAGGAGCATGTGGGAGCCACAGGTTTTCTATTTTTGTAGAACTAAGAGGGAATCAGGTCAAAGGCCTGAACGAACCCGTCGCTGTAGAAGAATAGTCTCTTTAACGCATTGTGCCTGCGAATGTCACTGAAGGAATATCCTTTGGGAAGACTTTAATGAGACGCTAAGTCTTTAAGTCAGAAGACCTGCCTGTGGGGAGGAACATCAGGCTTTGCCAAGCCCACGCGGATTTGGGCAGTGTTTCGTCACATAAAAACAATCATATAACAAAAAGGAGAAAGCAAATGAACAAGAACAAAAAAATCATTTTAAGCGTTCTTGGTTTAGCTTTAGCTGTTGTAGTTCTGGCACTGCTCTACATCAACTTAAGACCACAACCAAAGGATGCAGGAGGCAAAAAAAACATCACCGTAACAGTCGTATACGAGGACAAGAGTTCCAGTGATTTTACAATCAGCACCAATGAGGATTACCTAAGCGGAGCCCTCTTGCAGGAAGGCCTGATTGAAGGAAGCGAATCCGAGTGGGGATTATACGTCACCACCGTCAATGGCGTTACGGCGGACGATTCCAAGCGACAGTACTGGGCACTTTATATAGGTGACGAGTACGCATCCACCGGAGTGGATTCAACACCTGTCGATGACGGTGATTCATTCCGTCTTGTACTTGAAACATATTAAGACTATGAAACACAAAACCTACGAAATTGTTTTACTGGGAATGCTGGGCGCTATCGCATATGTCGGCCAGGTAGCCCTAAGCTTTCTTCCCAATATTGAGGTTGTTTCGGTTCTTTTTCTTGTCTACACAAAAGTATTCAGGAAAAAGGCTCTTTTCCCTATCTATGTTTTTGTACTGCTTGAGGGCGTATTCTGGGGCTTCGGAAGCTGGTGGATTATGTATTTGTATGTATGGACAGTTCTGTGGGGTATAACAATGCTCTTTTCCAAAAACGATTTGCCCCTGTTCTGGGCCGTGATAAACGGTGCCTTTGGACTTTCCTTCGGTGCGATGTGTTCCGTTACGCAGGGTGTACTTTATGGCATAGGCTCAGGCTTTGCCTATTTTATAAGTGGAATTCCCTATGATATTCTGCACTGCGTCGGTAATTTTTTTACTGCGCTGTTCCTTTATAAACCTTTGACATTTCTGCTTACAAAGGCTAAAAAAGCTTGTAAATAAACACATTTTGACGTAAAATAAAGGTATCTTTACAGGCTGCATCATGCAGCAGAATCGAGGTTACTATGTCAGAAAAATATGTTGCCTATGTCGGAACCTATACACACGGCAAATCCAAGGGAATTACTATTTTAGATGTGGACAATGCGGCAGGACGCATGTCGATTCGCGATGAAGTTGCAGTTAACAACTCATCATATCTCGCTATCGCCCACAGCGGCAGTTTCCTGTATTCCATTGTAGATGAAGGAATCTCATCATTCCGCATTATGCCTGACGGAGGTCTGGAATATTTAAATACTGCCTCTATCAAGGGAATGCGCGGTTGTCATCTCTCTCTTACCAAGGCAGATGATTATATATTTGTATCAGGCTACCATGACGGTAAGCTTACTGTTCTTCAAATCAATAAGGATGGTACAGTAGGCGCCATTACCGACGAGATTTTCCACAAGGGCATGGGAAGCATCGCAGAACGCAACTTCCGCCCTCATATTAACTGCGCCGTTCTCACACCTGATGAAGAACAGCTCTGCGTGTGTGATCTTGGAATGGATCAGGTTAAGGTATATGAATTCAATAAGGTATCCGGCAAGCTCAAGCTTGCCGATATCATACGTTGCCAGCTTGAGTCCGCTCCTAGGGAGATTACCTTCAGTCCTGACGGCCAGTATGCCTATATAGTATGCGAGCTTAAAAACTATATTGATGTGTATAAATATAATCCGGACAGTAAGACGCGCTTTGAGTTTATCCAGAATATATTTACAGTAAGGAAGAATCACAAGGAGAATACCGCTGCAGCAGCTATTCAGGTATCTAAGGATGGCAGTTATGTGTTCTGCTCCAATGCAGGTGATGACAGCGTCAGCCTATATCAGGTTGATAAAAATACAGGTCTCCTTACAATGAAGAACAGCCTTCCAATCAGTGGCAATTATCCTAAGGATATCAATCTCTTCCCTGATGAGAAGCATCTTGTAAGCGTTAACAACGAGGCCGGAACCCTGACCTTCTTCACAATCAATTATGATAAGGGGCTTCTGGTTATGAACGGCAATCCTGTGAAGATTGACACACCTAACTGCATTGTTCTGCACAAGCTTGATAAATAACCGGTTTACGCTACATAAAAACGGCATGACTTCGGTCATGCCGTTTTAGTTTTTAATCAACCCTATGTCAACTAATATCTACTACTTCTTTGAGCCTTTTGCATCCCTCTTTGACAGCTTTAACCTCTTAAGCGAGACATCCTTATCCTTATACTGAATCTGTATATCGGCATCATCAGGAATAAGATAAACTTCATCAACAGCATCCTTATCCTCCAGCTTCATGCCCCGGACACCCACTGCCCCCTTCTTCTTTTCAGGAATCTCATTAAGCGGGAACTTAAGGAAATATCCGTTTTCGGACTGTAGCACAACATTCTGGCTACTGATTATTGCACCATCGATCAGCTGCCTGTCATCACTGCTTTCCATTGTCTCGGCATCCTGCACATCATCCAACTGTGCATTCACTGATGCAGTATTTCTGGCATCCGTTATCTCAATGCTCACAATGGCATCCCCATCTAACAGCTTCGTTGCCGCCACTGTCTTCTTGGACACATCAAATTCAGAGCCATCCACCAGCTTCATCATAGCCTTCTTCGTGGTAAACAGAAGCTTCCTGCCCGCAAGCAGGCTGTTACAGCACAGGAATACAATCTCCTCCCCTGCACTGCTGTAATTGCCCAGATTGTCTATCGGCGTTCCCTTATCGCGGAACTTAATAAAAGGAATATCCTTCACCTTAATCTGATGAAGATTGCCATTGTCCGTAAAAATACATATCTTGTCAGTATTCATGCAGGTAAATACATACTTGTTCTCTGCATGGGCTGCCTCCCTGTTCCTGTCATATGCCGATGTATCAATGGTCTTGGCATATCCGAAACGGTCCATAAGAAATACTACCTCCTGCTCCACAGGCTTCTCCTCCTCAAACACGGCAGCCTGTGCATCCTCTATGAATGTTCTGCGAGGAAGGGCATATTCCTTTCTGATATTGTCAAGGTCTTTCTTGATTACCTTAACCATGGTACGGCGGCTGTTAAGTATATCTTCATACTCCGCTATTCTTGCCAGAGTCTCCTCATACTCTTTCTCCAGAGCAAGAATCTCAAGACCAATCAGTCGGTACAGACGAAGCTCTAAGATTGCCGTTGCCTGCTTCTCAGTAAAATGCAGCTTCATTGCCTCCTTCTTCGACTTCTCTGACTTAAAATTAATCCCTTCCGTCACACCGTTGACAAGACAATCCTTCGCCATCTTAAGGTTCTTGCTGCCTCTCAATATCTCAATAATTAAATCAATGATATTGCAGGCACGGATAAGGCCTTCCTTAATCTCCTTATTCTCCAGCTCCTTATTGAGAAGTGTAGTATATTTGCGTCTTGCCAGCTCAAACTGAAAATCTATATGATGTGTGATAATCTGCTTAAGCCCCAGAATCTCCGGTCTGCCGTCCACAATGGCAAGCATATTCACGCCAAAGGTATCCTCTAGCTTGGTCTTCTTGTAGAGCATATTGACAAGCTTATTGACATCCGCATTCTTCTTAAGCTCCAGTACAATACGGATTCCTTCCTTGGAGGATTCATTGGAAATATCCGTGATATCCTGAGTCTTCTTAGTCTCAATCAAATCCACTACATCCGAAATGAATTTACCTATTCCGGCTCCAATCATGGTATATGGAATCTCGGTTATGACAAGCTTGTCCTTGTCTCCCTTCTTGGCTGCCGGCTCATACTCCACCTTGCCCCTGAGCTTAATCTTACCGGTTCCGCTGGTATATACATCCAGTAGCTCGCTCTTATTAACTACCAGTCCCCCCGTAGGGAAATCCGGGCCTATGATATATTTCATAAGCTCCTCGGTGGTTATGTCGGGATTATCCATGCAGGCTTTCACTGCATCAATTACTTCGCCCAGATTGTGTGTAGGAATGCTTGTGGTCATACCGACGGCAATACCCTCCGAGCCGTTGACAAGAATATTCGGTATACGCACCGGAAGTACCACCGGCTCCTTCTCCGTCTCGTCGAAGTTCGGCATGAAATCAACCACATTCTTATCAAGGTCTGCCAGATATACGTCCTGTGTGAACTTCTTAAGCTTAGCCTCTGTGTATCGCATGGCGGCAGCTCCGTCACCCTCAATGGAACCAAAATTGCCATGTCCGTCTACCAGAGCCATTCCCTTCTTAAAATCCTGTTCAAGAACCACCAGCGTATCATATATAGAGCTGTCACCGTGAGGGTGGTACTTACCCATGGTATCGCCGACAATACGCGCCGATTTACGATGTGGTTTGTCATAATTAAGTCCGAGCTGGTCCATGGCGTACAGCACACGCCTCTGTACCGGCTTAAGCCCGTCACGGACATCCGGCACTGCTCTTGCCGTTATTACGCTCATGGAATAGTCTATAAACGACTTCTGCATAATCTCGGAATATTCTGTTTGTAATATCTGTTCTGCCATACGCCCTCCTATGCCAAATCAAGCTCAGCATCCTGAGCATGTTCGTATATAAATTCGCGTCTCGGGCCTACATCTGTTCCCATTAACATTGAAGTAACATCTGATGCCATCTTTGCATCCTCAATCTCTACGCGCTTAAGTATTCTTGTCTCCGGATTGAGGGTTGTCTCCCATAGCTGCTCTGCATCCATCTCACCAAGACCCTTGTAGCGCTGTAAAGTAAAACTGCCCGTATGGGTCTTTCTATATCTTTCAAGCGCCTTGTCGTCATACAAATACTCGCTCTCACCCTTCTTAGGTACTGCCTTATAAAGAGGTGGTGTAGCCAGATAAATATGTCCTTCCTGAATAAGCTCCGGCATAAATCGGTAGAAAAATGTGAGAAGAAGTGTGGCAATATGCTCTCCGTCCACATCGGCATCCGTCATAATAATAATCTTGTTATAACGCAGCTTGGTAATGTCAAAATCATTGCCATACCCTTCCGAAAAACCACATCCGAAGCTGTTAATCATGGTCTTAATCTCAGCATTGCCAAGAACCTTATCCATAGTGGCCTTCTCCACATTCAGTATCTTACCTCTTATAGGAAGAATAGCCTGTGTTCGCCGATTTCTGGCAGTCTTGGCGGAGCCTCCTGCGGAATCTCCCTCTACAATAAATACCTCGCACTCCTCCGGATTACGGCTCTCGCAGTTGGCAAGCTTGCCGTTGCTGTCTATAGAGAACTTCTGCTTCACCAGAAGATTGGTCTTAGCTTTCTCCTCCGCCTTACGAATCTTGGCAGATTTCTCTGCACAAGCTATAACCGTCTTGAGTGTCTCTAAATTCTTATCAAAATATCTGACAAGCTCATCTCCCGTAACCTCTGCCACAACCTTGCCCGCATCCTGATTGTCAAGCTTGGTCTTGGTCTGTCCTTCAAAACGAGGCTCCGGATGCTTCACCGCCACTACAGCGGTCATTCCGTTGCGCACATCCTGACCGGTGAAATTCACATCCTTCTCCTTGAGAATTCCCAATTCTCTGGCGTACTGGTTAATAACCACTGTAAACTTCGTCTTAAAGCCCGTGAGATGAGTTCCACCCTCCTGTGTATATATATTGTTACAGAAGCCCAGTATGTTCTCCTGAAAGGCATCAACGAACTGAACGGCACACTCAACCTCAATGCCGTCGCTGGTGTGCTTGAAATATATAACATCATGAAGTACATCCAGACCCTCGTTCAATGCCTTTACATAGGCCTTGATTCCCTCTTCCTCATGGAATACTTCCTTATCCTCTTCGCCTACTCTGTTATTGTCAAAATAAATTGTCAGACCCGGATTCAGATATGCTGTCTCATGCAGCCTGCTCTTTACCTGATCCGCCTTAAAATATGTCTTTTCAAAAATCTCATCGTCCGGCAGGAAGGTAACTGTGGTTCCTGTATCATTCTTACGACATGTTCCTGTCTGTGAAAGCGGCGCCACAACATGACCGCGCTCATAGCGCTGCCTGTACACCTTGCCATCCTGATGAATCTCTACTTCAAGCCATCTTGAAAGTGCATTGACAACCGAAGCTCCCACTCCGTGCAGACCTCCCGATATCTTGTAGGCGCCGTCACCGAACTTACCTCCGGCATGAAGCATGGTAAATACAACCTCCACCGCCGGAATACCCGCCTTAGGGTGTATCCCCACCGGAATGCCTCGTCCGTTATCCCTGATTGTGGCAGTTCCGTCATTATTCAAACTGACCCATATTGTGTCACAGTAGCCTGCCAGATGCTCGTCCACCGCATTATCAGCAATCTCGTATATAAGATGGTTAAGCCCCTTCGTCGATACACTTCCGATATACATTCCCGGACGCTTTCTGACAGCCTCAAGCCCCTCTAATATTGTAATGCTTCCTGCCCCGTATTCCTTCTTATTCTCTGCCATTACAAATCCTCATTTCATAATCTCTCACATCTGCCACCCTCGCGAAAAGCAAATGTATGTTCGTTTTTATTTTATATTAAAACTTAAAATATGGCAAGGAAAATTTTCCCTGCCATATCCTTTACTGTCTACATTATACCCATTACTGTTCAGAGCCAATCTTCAGTATGTTTTTGACAACTGTCTCCATCTCCGTACGGTCACATACCCTCGTGTGAAGTATCGGAGCTGTCCTGATATCCTCAATAGCCTGCGGAACCGTAACATTGGCAATTCTGCTAAGTTCATCAACCAGCTCAAAATCTGTCATGCTGTCATACTTGTCCTTGTCAATGGCATCCATAACACTTCTTGTGAATTTGAACGGACTCGCTGTTGATGCTATAACCGTCTTGGTTCCATCCCCACCTTCTCTGTACTTGCGATATACTGCCGCGGCCACAGCGGTATGCGTGTCAATCACATAGCCCGTATTCTCATATATGCTCTCAATTGTATCCGCTGTCTCCTGTTCACTGGCATAATTGCCGTAGAAATCCTTAAGCTCTTCGCGCATCGAAGGTGTAATCTCATAGCGGCCCTTCTCTTTCAAATCCGTCATAAGCGCCTTATTAGCTTCTGCCGACTCACCGGCAATGCGATAGATAAGTCTCTCCAGATTGCTTGAAATAAGGATATCCATGGACGGCGAAGATGTGAGCTTGAACTCCCTGTTCCTGTCATATACGCCTGTGCTGAAGAAATCATAGAGAACCTTGTTCTCATTGGAGGCACATATGAGCTTAGCAATCGGAAGTCCCATATTCTTCGCATAGTAAGCAGCCAGAATATTTCCGAAATTGCCTGTCGGAACCACCACATTAATCTTCTCACCATCAGTAATTTCCTCATTGGCAAGCAGCTTCACGTAGGAATATATATAGTATACAATCTGCGGAACCAGTCTTCCGATATTGATTGAATTGGCTGATGAGAACTGGTAACCTGCCTCGTCCATCACTTTGGCAAGTTCCTTATTGCCGAATATATTCTTAACACCGGTCTGTGCATCGTCAAAATTGCCCTTGATTCCTACTACATACGTATTATCACCCTTCTGGGTAACCATCTGCTTCTCCTGAATAGGGCTGACTCCGTCCTTCGGATAGAACACAATAATCTTCGTTCCCTTGACATCGGCAAATCCTGCAAGAGCAGCCTTGCCCGTGTCACCGGAGGTAGCTGTCAGAATAACAATATCATTCTTAATATTATTCTTCTTTGCCGATGTAGTCATAAGATGAGGCAAAATTGATAAAGCCATATCTTTAAATGCAATGGTTGCGCCATGGAAAAGTTCCAGGAAATATGCTCCATCCGCCTTGACAAGTGGTGCAATCTCAGTAGTGTCAAACTTACTGTCATACGCGTTGGCAATACATGCTTTCAGTTCCTCCGGTGTAAAGTCCGTAAGGAAAAGCTTCATAACCTCATATGCAACCTCTCCATAGCTCATATCGGATAATTCTTTAAGGCTCCTGTCAAGAACCGGAATGCGCTCAGGTACAAACAAGCCTCCGTCATCAGCCAGTCCCTTAAGAATAGCCTGCGACGCGGTTACCTTAACACTGTCATTTCTTGTACTTCTGTAAAACAACTCCATAGCATCCTCCACTACTTATATTATAATCATGATTATACCACAAAAGCGGTAAGTTTTACACTTACCGCCCATTTTATCACACTTTATTTCATTAAACAAGTAAATTATTATAAATAATGTCTTATTTATTGAATGAAGCTGAAGAAAACATGTCCTTCATACTCAAACAAACGTCTCAGGTGTGTAGCAAACCAGCTTCCCTCACCTGCAGAAGCCGTAGCTGCAAAGAAAAGCGCACCTTCCGAGTAATCCTCTCCTACCAACGCTCTGTCAACCGCCTCGTATGATGACGCGGTAAGTTCTACCGAATAGAAACGTCCATCCATTATAGGCTGGAACTGAGCACCATTTCCCTGAAAAATCACCTCAGTAACATTATCCGGAAACGAGTCTGAGAAAACTCTGTTAATGACAACATTTGCAACCAGAATCTTAGCAACAACATCAAGGTCTGTTGCCTCTGCTTCCACTATACGCACAAGATTATTATAATCTTCTTCCGTAATTGTAATAATCGGATTGATGTAATCTGCACTTACCAGTGCCAGATCCGATTCTTTCGTATTCGCTTCCACATCAGCATACACACATTTGTACTTCTTAAAACCTGAATCTGTAAGTTCAGCCATCAAAGGCTGCAACATACATTCTGAAGTCTGCGCTGTGTCAACAATGAGTGAAGCGAACATTCTTTTTTCTTCCTCGGCGTCCTTATCTTCTTCCTCTGCTGATTCCTCAGCTTGTCCTGTTCCGGAAAAAGAAGTTACCACATTGTTCTTACC
Organism: uncultured Clostridia bacterium; assembly: GCA_945836135.1. GTDB lineage: Bacteria > Bacillota > Clostridia > Lachnospirales > Lachnospiraceae > CAG-882. Next base: position 12,891 of record CAMAKT010000056.1, read on the forward strand.
GCCTCCGCCGTAGCATGTGGAATTCAGACACACAACTGCTATCACTGCCGAACCGGAAGCGATAATTGCACATCTTCTGTACATGCTCTTGCTTATGGATTTAAAAAATGTAAAAACACCTTGGAAGAGCGAAAAAATATTCTTCATCTTATTAAACCTCGCATTCAAATCATGTTTTTTCGTTCCTGTTGCAATTATATTTATGATTTCAATTTTGTCAATCAAAAGTCTTTTTTTTGTGAAAAACTACTTTCGTAACAATTTTGTAACAGTTTTATTCGGTATTATGCACATTTTTTTATTTATTCATTTATTATTTTTGTCGAAACTGCCTATTGATATTTTTGTATAATAAAAAACGAATTGGAATATTCCCGTCTTTTCTCCGAAATTATTTTTAAAAAGTGGAGGAAAACAGCGAATTTTTTTTATTTTTTTTATAAAAAAGTGGTGATTTACCCACCTGTAGATGCTTAAATGGGGACTTGATTTTGCTAAAATGTAAATTCTTACATTTTTTTCCAATTGTAAGAACCTATGTAAGAGTTTTTTTGTTGCCGGAGGCAGTATTCAGATATATAATTAGATGGTAACCTGTCAGGTTACATTTTTCAAAAATACAACACACAGGCGAGGCGAACATGTCACTTCCCGGCACCTTTAAAGCATCAAAAAAAGACGGTACAGTATACTACCGTTCTTCTTTTACATATAAGAACAAACATATCAGTTTAGGAAGCTTTTCCTCAGAGGAGGCTGCCTATGCCTCCTATCGTGAAGCACAGACTGTAGTGAACAGCCGTTGTATGGCTGACGATTATCATGATATATGTCAACAGCTTGGTTTTGACAAGTATATATCACTGATTAATTTCCGCGATATGGGCATCTATATCAAGACCCCTATCTATATGATGAATCGTTACTTCATTTATTACTTATCGGAGAATGAACCGCTTAAGTTCGATATAGATGATCTTTTCTACTACTCAAACCATACGATTATGAGACGTCAGGGATATCTTTTCGTTGCCGATTACGGCATGCAGGTCAATATCCTGTCGCGCTATGGCATAAGAAGCCACTCTGTCAAAGGCCGGGATTATGAGTTTATCAACGGAGATGAAACCGATTACCGCTACGGAAACATCCGCGTTATCAATAAATACTACGGCGTTGAGCGAATCACGAAAAAGGGGCGTACGCGTTACCGCACAAGAATCCATATTAACGGAAACTATATAATAGGAACATACACAAGCGAAGCCGAAGCGGCAATAGCCTATAACAAAGCCGCTGCCCTGCTCCATGATGCCGGAATTACCGTAGCTTATCCAGAGAACTATATAGAAGAGCTTTCCGCAATAGAATATGCCAAAATCTACAATTCCGTAAAGCTGTCAAAGAACTTTAGAGAGTACCTTTCGGAATTAAGAAAATTAAGTTAAA
>CAMAKT010000057.1 GCA_945836135.1 uncultured Clostridia bacterium
TTAACAACATACGCTCGTTAATCAACTGTTAAAGACAGTAACTTACTGCGGTTGCTTGCCAATGTATGCTAAGATACCGCCATCAACATAGAGGATGTGTCCGTTAACTGCATCGGATGCATCAGATGCAAGGAATACAGCAGGACCTGCAAGTTCTTCAGGCTTAAGCCATCTCTCAGCAGGTGTCTTTGCAATGATAAAGGAATCAAATGGATGTCTTGAACCATCCGGCTGTCTCTCACGAAGAGGTGCAGTCTGAGGTGTCTCAATATAACCAGGTCCGATACCGTTACACTGAATGTTATACTTGCCGTACTCAGAACAGATATTTCTGGTAAGCATCTTAAGACCACCCTTAGCTGCTGCATAAGCTGATACTGTCTCACGACCAAGCTCTGACATCATGGAGCAGATGTTTATAATCTTGCCATGCCCCTTCTTAATCATTGAAGGAATAACTGCCTTGGATACGATGAACGGAGCGTTAAGGTCTACATCAATAACCTGTCTGAACTCTGCTGCTGTCATCTCGCACATTGGGATTCTCTTAATGATACCTGCATTGTTAACAAGGATGTCAATAACGCCGACTTCCTTCTCAATCTGAGCAACCAGGGCATTAACCTGCTCCTCATTAGTAACGTCACATACATAACCATGAGCCTCAATGCCAAGCTCCTTATATGCTGCTAAGCCCTTATCTACCAACTCCTGCTTAATATCGTTGAAGCAGATTGTTGCACCTGCCTTGGCGTATGCGGATGCAATTGCAAAACCGATACCGTAGGAAGCTCCTGTAACTAAAGCAATCTTGCCTTCAAGTGAAAAATTAACTGACATTTTTCATTCTCCTTTTTATGTATTATTTATCCATGAAAACCTTATTATCTAAGGTCTTTCATTGCTACATCATCCATATCGTCAAAATCCTGATTCTCGCCAACCATGCCCCAGATAAAGGTATAAGCATGTGTTGCGGAAGCTGAATGAATGGACCAGCTTGGTGAAATAACTGCCTCCTCATTCCTCATAACGATATGTCTTGTCTCTGTCGGCTCTCCCATATAATGGAATACCACATCATTCTCAGGAACCTCGAAGTAAAGGTATACTTCCATTCTTCTGTCATGTGTGTGACATGGCATGGTGTTCCATACGCTTCCCGGCTCCAGTGCAGTCATGCCCATCTCAAGCTGACAGCTCTCAACCTGTCCCGGAAGAATATACTTGCGAATAGTTCTGTGGTTGGCATTCTCAAGGCATCCAAGCTCCTTCTTGTTCTCAGGAAGAATATCCTTCTCAGGATTGATGAACACCGTAGGATATGTCTTATGTGCCGGAGCACTGTTAAAGTAGAACTTGGCTGGATTCTTGGCATCAACACTCTCAAAAAGAATATCCTTAGTACCCATACCGATATATATTCCATCCTTGTAATCAAAATCGTACTTAACTCCGTCCAAGGTTATGGAGCCCTTACCACCGATATTGATAACGCCCATCTCTCTTCTCTCAAGGAAATAAGCTGCTCTAAGCTCGTCCCCTGCCGTAAGCTTAAGTGCCTTGTCGGTAGGTGTTGCAGATCCGACGATAATTCTGTCAATCTGGCTGTAGATTGTCTTAATCTCACCAGGTACAAACACATCCTGAATTAAGAAATCATGTCTTAATCTGTCTGTGTCATAGTTCTTTACATCATTAGGATTAGCTCCCGGTCTGACTTCCATAATAATATCTCCTTTTTATAAAAATTCACTGATAATTATATTAACACATTTAAAACACACAATCAATTAATGATATTTTATTCACAAACTACACCCAGCGTCTCCCCAATCGGCTCCCTTATGATAAGGTCAGCTATATTATCCTGTGGCGTTGCCGACTTATTAATCAGCACTATATGATTTCCGGAAAAATATCGAATCAGGCCGGCAGCAGGATACACCGTAAGGGAGGTTCCTCCGATAATCAGCAGGTCTGCCTTGCGTATATGTGATATTGATTCACTTACCACATTGTCGTCCAGCCCCTCCTCGTAAAGCACAACCTTAGGCTTGATAATGCCATTACATACGCCGCCGCTCATGTCCTTAACTGAGCATCTCGGAATACCCGTACTTTCCGTAATTGCTTCGAGAGGGTACTCTCTGCCACATCTTGTGCAGTAATTATCCATAATGGTTCCGTGAAGCTCATACACTGCCTTACTTCCGGCCTGCTGATGAAGCCCGTCAATATTCTGGGTTATTACAGCTTTGAGCTTACCCCTTCTTTCTAATTCAGCAAGTGCAATATGAGCCTTGTTAGGCTTAGCATCCTTGTAAATCATCTTGTCCCGGTAAAACTCATAGAACTGCTCTGTATTTCTCATAAAAAAGCTGTGACTTAATATAGTCTCAGGTGGATATTTGTATTTCTGGTTATATAGACCGTCCGTACTCCTGAAATCAGGTATATTACTCTCAGTAGATACACCTGCACCGCCAAAAAATACAATATATGAGGATTCATCAATCCACTTTTTGAGTGTCTGCTGTTCCGATGTCATTTTATTCAACCCTCACATCAAAGTTAACTGTATATGTCTTTCCAAGTGCCTTAATTGTAAGCTTTCCTTCTCCTGATCTGCCGTTTGTCTTAATATAGGTTCCGGTAGCTCCGCCAATCAACGAGACAACCTTAGGGCCAATCAGCTCCACAGCTCCCTCACACTCAAGCTCAATAGGAGCATTGCAGTAATACAGACGGTTTTCGTTTTCGTCAATCGCTTCCATACGAACTGACGCAACATCATACGTAGCCGACTCAGTAAGTGCTGTCCTGTCAACCTTGATTTTCATTGCAGTGCTTGTCATAGGCTGCTTGCGTACAACCGCTGTTACCACACCGTTCTTAACTGCTTCAAATCGGTATGTTGTAGCCAAATCTCCCCAGTTACCCACATAGGTATCGTACATACGATTAATTTCCTTGAGACTGAGTCCGGTAAGCTTCATAATAAGGCTTCTCTTCATTTTGAGGCCGGTTGGAAGCTCATCCGCCGTACCGTATTTTGCCATGGCAAACAGAAGCTCCTTTAATGTCTCTCCCGCTTCATGGGACAGTCCCTCGTTAGTCTCAAGAAGATTGCCGACACGATCATTAATAAGAATCGGCGGATGAACCATATTGGCAAAAGGTGAATCTGCTGTGGTGTACTCTCGAATCATCTGTTCGTTCTTGTAAAGACGTACACTGTCAGCATTGGTAAATACATAGAAATCTCCGACTGTACATGATGGATGGTCACCTATTTCAACAGAAGAGGTAACATACAAAATATCCTCATCCTCTCCCTGACTTGCATAGACATAAGCAGCCGCTTTCGGATTACGGAACATATCCATGACACCATGATAGCAAATCCTGTCTCCGCTTCCGAAATCCTTATGGGTATTATAGTCAAACATACACCAGCCGAAACATCCGGCAATATCATCCTCACCAAGCATATCATTAATTACCCTTGCATGCCTTACTGCGTGTGACAGACGCTGCTCCTCATCATCAAAGACTTTAGTCGGATACATATGGCCGCCATACTCTGAAACAAGATAAGGCTTGTTAACATCAGAGGTGGCTTCCTCTTTATGTACCACTCCCGGATTATTGCCAACATGTGAAAAATCATTATATGTGTATACGTCCTCAAGCAAATGGCTCTTCTTGATGCAGCGCACACCACCGGTAGCCCTTGAACGGTCAAGGGAATGGGCTATCTTATTGGTTCTCTCGTAAAAGGCATCATCATCGCCTGATTCATTGATACGCACGCCCCACATTATGATTGACGGATGATTGCGATACTGGCGTACCATCTCGGCAACACTTTCACAGGCAATGGTCTTCCATTTCTCATCACCCACATACTGCCATCCCGGCATCTCCGTAAACACAAGTATACCCAGCTCATCACACTTATTTATAAAATGCTGCGATTGTGTATAATGGGAAGTTCTTACTGCGTTCACGCAAAGCTCATTTTTGAGAATATATGCATCATTCTCCTGAACAGACTTAGGCATGGCATAACCCACATAAGGATAGCTCTGATGGCGGTTAAGTCCGATAAGGCGGAACTTTTTGCCGTTAAGGTAGAAACCATCCTTCTTAAACTGCGCCGTTCGGAAACCGAACCTTACACTTTTTAAATCCGATACTTCACCATTTTTAAGAAGCTTGATGGTTAATGTATACAGAACCGGGCTGTCAACAGACCACAGCTTGACTTCATCAAGCTGACGGTTCAGATGTATGACTGATTTTTTTACAGGGGCCTTAAGTGAAAAAACTTCACATCCCTCATCATCCGTCAGGTATGCCTGCGCACTGTATTCATCCGTTCCTTCCTCAAGCTCCTCCTTAAAATTAAATGTAATCTCTGATTTGAGGATAGCAGGTTCAAGCTCGGTAAATACATAAACGTCCTCAATATAATTCTCCGGCTTGATGTCAAGGTATACCTCACGGTATATACCACCGAAGGTCATATAGTCAATTACTTTGCCGAATGGAGGAATATTAAGGTTCTCCCTGCTGTCACAGACAACAGCCAGTACATTATCCCTGTCTTTAACAAGGTATGGTGTAATGTCCACGGTAAATGCCGTATATCCTCCGCAATGTGTATCGCAGAGTATTCCGTTTACATACACATCTGCCTTGTGCCCTACAGCCTCAAAAGTCAAAAGTGCTTTCTTTCCGCTCATATCCTCATCAATCTCGAAACGCTTGCGGTATACAGAAATCTTCTGGTATATGCTCTCGTCAAAATAATTGTACGGTGTCTCTACCACCGAGTGAGGAACACGCACCTCCTCAAAGGATGCATCATTAAAGCCCGGCTGTTCCATACCTTCGTGGTATTCACAGCAAAATTTCCAGTCATTGTTAAAATTAATACGTGACATATCAACCTCCTATAATACGCTTAATCAGCCTTGGTTTTTCAACAGGGGTATCCGAATAGGAATAGGCAGCCGAAAGTTCGCTCACTGCCGCCTGCAGCTTGTTCTCATCATTGGCATACAGTTCTGCCACAGTATCTCCTGCCCTTACAGCATCGCCTACCTTCTTCCTGATAAGAATACCAACGGACAAATCAATACTGCTATCTTTAGTTTCCCTACCGCCGCCAAGCTTCATCGCGCATATCCCGACACGTTCCGACTGGATATGCACCACATAGCCGTCCCGGGGTGCCTTAAGCTCATAATGTATTGATGCCTGTGGAAGAAGAGATGTGTCATATACAGGCGAGCTGTCCCCTCCCTGCGCCTCTACAAACTCTGCAAGCTTCTTAAGTGCCGAACCGTCATTAAGCTTCTGCATAAGAAGTTCCCTCGCCTGTGTAACATCCGCTGCTACTCCTGTCCCTACCGCCATCAGTGAGCCTATGGTAAGACACAGTTCCAGCAAATCCTCCGGTCCCCTGCCATTTAATGTGTCTATGGCTTCCTTGACCTCAATTGCATTGCCGACAGCATAGCCTAATGGTTCATCCATGTTCGAAATTACCGCCATGGTCTTTCTGCCCACATTATTGCCTATCTTAACCATCTCCTCGGCAAGCCTTACCGCATCATCTTCCGTTTTCATAAAGGCTCCGCTGCCAGTCTTGACGTCAAGAACAATGACATCGGCTCCAGCAGCCAGTTTCTTGCTCATAATGCTGCTGGCAATAAGCGGAATACTGTCAACGGTTCCCGTAACATCCCTCAGTGCATAGAGTTTCTTATCCGCAGGAGTCATATTCTTAGTCTGCCCCGCTATGGCGATACCTATTGTGTTAACATTCTTTATAAATATCTCCTCGGATATATCTGTTGAGAAACCCGGGAAACTCTCCAGCTTGTCAATAGTACCGCCTGTGTGTCCAAGCCCCCTTCCGGACATCTTGGCTACGGGAATACCGATGGAAGCAGCAAGCGGAGTGAGAACCAGCGAAGTCTTGTCTCCGACGCCTCCCGTGCTGTGCTTGTCCGCCTTCAGTCCCTTAATGGCAGATAAATCAAGCATGTCTCCGCTATGAGCCATCTCCATGGTCAGAGTGGCCGTCTCTTGTTCATTCATCCCCTGAAAATAAATTGCCATCATAAGGGCCGATGCCTGATAATCAGGAATCGTTCCCTGCGTATAGCCCTTTACAAAAAAGGCTATTTCTTCATCGGAAAGTACTTCGCCATTTCTCTTTTTTACAATGATATCATACATTCTCATATTGTTTCCTCATTTCTGCGGTGGAGCACTGATACCCAGGCTTTGTAAGAAGCTTTCACCAATCACAATATTCTGAACCCCAAGGTACTCTGCAATGGTCTGTCCTATATCTGCAAAAGATTTTCTGACATGGAGATTAACCGGTTGAACTTCCTTTCCATATACCAGAACCGGAATATACTCTCTGGTATGGTCCGTTCCCGGTGTTGTAGGATCACAGCCATGGTCCGAATTGATGATTAGAATATCATCTTCCTTCATAGCTGACAGAATTTCAGGAAGTCTCGCATCAAATGCCTCCAAACCTCTTCCATATCCTTCCGGGTCATTCCTGTGCCCCCACTTAGAATCGAACTCCACCAGATTGGTAAAAATAAGTCCTCCCTTGTCGTCTTTCATGTACTCCAATGTTCTGTCGACACCATCCATGTTATCCTTTGTATGGACAGCCTCTGTAATCCCCACGCCTGCAAAGATGTCCTCAATCTTGCCGACACCTATTACCTTCTGTCCTGCATTCTTAATATGGACAAGCAGATTATCCTCCGGCGGAAGGATGGCATAATCCCTTCTGTCCGATGTCCTTTCATAGCAGCCATTGCTTCCCTTAAACGGTCTTGCAATAACTCTTGAAACATTGTGTTCTCCGTGCAGCATATCCCTTGCTATTCTGCACAGTTCATAAAGTCTCTCAAGCGGAATAACGTCAATGTTTGCGGCAATCTGAAAAACGCTGTCAGCCGATGTATATACTATAGGCTTGCCTGTGGTCGCGTGCTCCTCACCAAGTCTCTTGATTATCTCTGTCCCCGACGCGGTACAGTTGCCAAGCACACCCGGCACACCGGTTCTGGCTATAAATTCATCAATAACCTCCTTGGGAAAACCGTTAGGATATGTCGGAAAAGCTACCTTAGTCTCAATTCCAACCATCTCCCAGTGTCCCACCGTGGTATCCTTACCGTCTGACAACTCAGCACATTTGCCATATGCCGCCGCAGGCGCATCCGTCCTGTCAAGGGCTTTCATTCCTTCAATATTACCAAGTCCCATCTGAATCATATTTGAAATTGCAAGTCCTTTGTTATGCTCCCATACGTGTGCAATAGTATGTGTTCCCACATCCCCGAATCTGTCCGCATCCGGCTGTTCTCCCATTCCGACGCTGTCTAAAATAATCCAGATTACTCTTCTCATACCTTCTATTCCTCATTTCCGCACTGCATCAATATAACCTTCAGAATACAGCAACCTATGCAATAATTATATCCTAATTCGGGATTATATTCAATCAATATTCCCTCATTCTTGATTTTTTTATACATAGGTGTTATGATTGTGAACGAATATTTATACATAAGTTCATGACTCCGTCATGACAGAAATGAGGAAAAAATGAGTTTTGAATATGTAAAGGAGCTCCCATCTCCAAAAGTAGTCAAAGAGCTTCTGCCTATAAGCGACGAGCTTTCTGCAATCAAAAAAGCCCGTGATAACGAGATTACTGATATCATAACAGGAAATTCCTCCAGATTTCTAGTAATTGTCGGACCATGCTCGGCAGACCATGAGGACCCTGTTTGTGATTATGCCTGCCGCCTAGCCAAGGTTCAGGAGATAATAAAGGATAAGGTACTAATTGTACCACGTGTTTATACCAACAAGCCAAGAACTACCGGCGAGGGCTACAAAGGCATGCTTCACCAGCCCGACCCTGAGAAGAAGCCGGATATGCTCGCTGGAATCATGGCAATCAGAAAGATGCATCTGCGTGTTATGGCTGAGACACATCTCACCCCTGCCGATGAGATGCTCTATCCTGAGAATTATGAATTCTTATCCGATATTCTTTCATATGTTGCAGTGGGTGCACGCTCCGTTGAAGACCAGCAGCACAGACTTACCGTAAGCGGCATGGATGTACCTGCCGGAATGAAAAATCCTACTAGTGGTGACTATACCGTTATGCTCAACTCCGTTGTAGCAGCGCAACACGCCCACTCCTTCATATACCGTGGATGGGAAGTTAAGACCGAAGGCAATCCTCTGACCCACACAATCCTCCGCGGAGCCGTTAACAAACACGGGCAGAATATTCCGAATTACCATTATGAAGACCTTGTACGCCTGTATGAACTTTACAGCCAGAAGAATCTTAAAAATATGGCTACAATTGTTGACGCCAACCACAGCAATTCCAACAAGCAGTATGCCGAGCAGGTTCGCATTGTCAAAGAAATTCTCGAAAGCAGGCACCACTCCGCCGATGTATTCAAGCTGGTAAAGGGTGTAATGATTGAGAGTTATATTGAGCCGGGCTGCCAGAAGATTGATGAGCACATTTATGGCAAGTCAATAACCGACCCATGTCTGGGATGGGAGGATACAGAAAAGCTTTTATATTATATTGCTGAACATTGTTAATAATTCGAAGATAGGATAAAGCAAGCGCATCATGCAGGCATGATGCGCTTATATTTTATCTATTGCTTTTTTGTAATGGTTCACCCCATCTGCACTACTTATAGATGGCTGGTTGCTCTCGGGTGTGCCTTGGAATACACGTCACGAAGTCTTGAATTAGAGAACATCGCATATATCTGAGTTGTAGATATGTCGGAATGCCCCAACATCTCCGACACGGAATACAGATCAGCTCCATTGCTTATCATATGGGCTGCAAATGAATGTCTAAGCGTATACGGTGTGATATCTTCCTCTATACCTGCCTTCTTTGCGTAAGCCTTAATAAGCTTCCAAAACCCTTGCCTGCTCATAGGCTCACCCATCACATTAGTAAAAAGGAACTCACTATCGGTATCTGTTACAAGATTGGTCCTTCCGTCCTTAAGATAACGCATCAACGTCTGCTTTGCCTCATTCCCGAAAGGAATGATTCTGTCATGCGCCGACATGGAGCAGCTTATATATCCCATTTGCAAATTGACATCCGACATTCTGATTGCCACAAGCTCAGACACCTTGATTCCCGTGGCATACAAAAGTTCAAGCATAGCTCTGTCACGTAAAGCCTTAGGGCTGTCCCCTTCCGGTGCAGTAAGAAGCCTTATCACGTGGTCAACCGAAATCACATCCGGCACCTTCTTTTCAAGCTTTGGTGCCTTAAGCGCCGCAGCAGGCTCTTCTTCTATCTTGTCATAACGGAATAAATACTCAAAAAATGCCTTTATCGAAACAATATATCTCGAAATTGTTGCTCCCGCACAGCCTTCCTTCTGCAGCTTCAGGATATAGCCCGTCAAATCCGTCTCCGTCACCTGGTTCCAATTCTCTATTCCTCTGCTTGTCAGATAAGCCACAAGCTTCATCAAATCCCTGCGGTATGACATTACTGTATTATTCGATTTCTTCTTAACACAGCTTATGTACTCAATATAAGCTGCTATCTCTTGTTCCATATTAACCTTCCCTGCCCATGTAACCTTCCTAAAAATAATAAAACGTAAGAATTATTATATCAAAAATAATTATAAAATCAATGCTTTCTTAATAATTCCGTAACAATTTTATAAAAATCGTTGTATTAATATATGCCTCACACATAATTCCGGCTACAATGGCCAGTATTGCAAACAGTATCACGCATATCAGCGTTATATCCATCTTTTTTGACTGTGTGTTTCGCAGCCTGAGCAGTTTATATGCGACCATGCCGATTCCCAGCGTATAAAAAATAAAATGAGGAAAAACCAGAAAAAAACATATTCTTAATCCGTTTACCCCATGCTCCATCATAATTATTGAGCTTACCATTCCCCATGCAACTCCGATATATGCCGGAAGAATATATACCAGTTTTTTGATGAAAGGTGTAAACATAATGATGAACAGGCAGCCTATTATCCTTCCCCGGAGTTTAAGAAGATAGTTGAACATACTGGTAAATCTGATTGTCTTTGACATAAAAGCCTTGATAAATTCCGCACTCCACACATTCATCGCCTGAACCCATGAAAACGGAATCAGATTTACAATAATTGAACCTGCAGCGATTCCTAAAAAAAAGATTATAACAAGTCTGTCCGTAAATCTTATCTGCCCACCCATTCCCCTGCCTGTTCGGCGCGTTGTTTTGCTCTCCTCACCACTGTAATAAGTTCCGGTGCCATACTGCATAAAAACCCCACATCCCTTCTGTCCACATTGGACAAAATAAGATATGAGGTCCTGATACACTTTATGATGAAATTATAAAATATGGGACAAATTATTTTCCGTATTTGAGTTGGTATGCCATGACTGCCGCCATGGTCTTACCGTCCTGAAGCTTACCTGCGTATATCATATCCAGCAGTTCCTTAACATCATATGCTTCAACCTCAACACATTCGTCCTCGTCGAGATGCTGTCTTGTCTTCTTGAGATTTCTTGCCACAAAGACATCTATTCGCTCATTACAGAAAGCAACCGTTGTCTGAATGGATATAAGGAACTCCAAATCCTGTGAAGCGTACCCTGTCTCCTCCTCAAGCTCTCTTGACGCACAGGTAATATACGGCTCATCCACGCCGTCCCTGCCGCCTGCCGGCACCTCAATTGTAACTCTGTCAAGTGCATTACGATACTGCTTAACCATAAGAATTCTTCCGTCATCCATCACGGGAATAACCGCAGCAGCCCCCTTATGTCCGATAAAGTCCCACTCCGCAATATGTCCGTTCTGAACCTGTACAGTATCCTTATACATATCAATAACCGTGCCCTTATACACCAGTTCACGATTAAGACGCTTAATAATTTCCATGTAGTTCTCCTTGTTCCGGTTAAAGCCATCTACTATTTGATGCCATCGCATTTATCAAAGCAGGCATCCACCGCTTTGATAACCGCATTGCGGAAACCATACTCCTCCAATGCTGCTACACCTGCAATTGTAGTGCCTCCCGGTGAGCACACCTTGTCCTTAAGCTGTCCCGGATGTTCCTTAGTCTCTAAGACCATCTTCCCCGCCCCGATTACGGTCCTTGCAATAAACTCATACGCTGTCTGCCTTGGCATTCCATGTTTGACAACAGCATCTGCCATTGCTTCAATAAACATGTATACATAAGCAGGTGAACTTCCGCTGGCACATGTCACAGCATTCATAAGCTTCTCATCTACTATTTTGTATGTACCGAAGGAGTTGAAAAAACTGTCGAGAACTTCCTTCTCGTCAAATGAAAACTCCAGCGCATCATAATACACTCCGGTCATTGCCTCACCCAGCAGTGCCGGAGTATTCGGCATTGCACGAACAATACGCACAGGTTTGTCGAACTTCTCCTTAAGTTCTTCAACCGAATGACTTGGCGATAAAGAAATAATAACATTATTCGCAGACACTACATTAATTATGTTCTTAATAACAGTGTCATACATCTGCGGCTTAACTGCCAGAATAATATATTTGGCATTATTTGCACACTCCGCATTACCCAAAGCAGCAGTCACACCGGTCTCATCACTTACAGCAACTCTCTTCTTATCCGTTGCACAGGAAAATATGATATCCGAAGGCGCATAGGTCTTAAGCAGCCCTTTAAGCATGGCATATCCCATATTACCCATTCCGATAAATCCAAATGTACTCATTCTAAGCCCCACTTTCTCTATTCAGAGAGCAGTTTTTCTACGCTGACAAGCTTAACACACAATGCAAACAACTCTGCCGCCTTTCTCATATCCGATACTGTAGGGAACGAAGGCGCAATACGAATATTGCTGTCGGAAGGGTCCTGTCCGTATGGGTAGGTAGCTCCTGCTCCTGTCAGAACCATACCTGCCTCCTTACACTTAGCAACAATTGCCTTTGCACAGCCCGGCATTGCATTAAATGATATAAAATATCCGCCAAGCGGCTTAGTCCATGTTCCGATTCCAAGACCAGAAAGTTCTCTGTCAAGAACCTCCTCAACAGCTTCAAACTTCGGCCTTAAGACTTCTGCCTGCTTCATCATGTGCTTCATTATGCCGTCTTTATTTTTATAATATCTAACATGACGAAGCTGGTTGAGCTTGTCATATCCGATTGTCTGAATTGTAAGTGCCTTCTTAACCTCGGCAATATTAGCCTTGGATGCAGCAAGTGCTGCTATTCCTGCTCCGGCAAAGCTTATCTTGGAGGTTGACGCAAACTCATACACCATGTCAGGATTGCCTGCCTTCTCACACTCAGAAATAATATCAAGTATCTGAGGCTGATTATCCTCATAGAGATAATGAAGCGCATAGGCGTTATCCCACATAATTCTGAAGTCCTTTGCGGCAGGCCTAAGAGCCGCCATTCTTCTGACAACCTCGTCAGAATATACACATCCTCCCGGATTAGAAAACTTAGGTACACACCAGATACCCTTAATACTGTCATCGGAAGATACCAGTCTCTCAACAGTGTCCATATCCGGTCCATCCTCATTCATCGGCACTGTAATCATGTCAATTCCGAAATGCTGTGTAATTGCAAAATGCCTGTCATAACCCGGAACAGGGCATAAAAACTTAACCTTGTCGAGCTTGCACCATGGTGTATTGCCGCCGGTTCCTTCTAACATCAATCTGGAAATTGTATCATACATAATATTAAGACTGGAGTTGCCATAAACAATTACATTTTCATAGCTGACATCCATAACATCAGCCATGAGATGTCTGGCTTCCGGAATACCATCCAGTCCGCCGTAGTTACGACAATCCACTCCGTCCTCCGACTTGATATCAGAAGAACTGTTGACTGCATCAAGTATTCCCATTGCAATATCAAGCTGTGCCGGTGAAGGCTTACCTCTGGACATATCAAGCTTAAGGCCCATCTGCTGTGCCTTGGCATACTCCTCCGTAAGTGAAGACTCCAGCTCTCTCAGCTCATCCTTACTTAACATCATGTACTTTTCCATTTCTAGACCTCCGTGTTATAAACTTTTAAAAGATATATTACCATTGATGATTTAAAGATGCAACATTTTTTTGTAGCTCTTTAAAACTTCACCGAGATAAATTCCTATCTTCCTAAAAGCCTACCATATAATTGCTGGTACTTTCCGGCTGAATTGGTCCATGAATAATCCGTAAGCATTCCTCTGTCAATTATCTTATTCCATTCACGCTTCTTGTCATAAAAAATATGCTTAGCATAGTTGATTGTGTTCATCATCTCATGTGCATTATAATTTGCAAAGGAGAATCCTGTTCCCGAACTCTCATATTCATTATAAGGCTGTACAGTATCCTTAAGTCCGCCTGTCTCACGCACAATAGGAACTGTTCCGTACCTCAGTGCCATAAGCTGGCTCAAGCCGCATGGTTCAAACAGGGACGGCATAAGAAATGCATCACAGGATGCATAAATCTTATGGGACATATCCTCTGAGTAATAAATATTGGCAGATACCCTGTTATTATATTTCCATGCAAAATGGCGGAACATATTCTCGTACTGTGATTCGCCGGTTCCGAGAACAACAAGCTGCACATCCTCAGTACAAATCTGGTCCATCATATATGCAATTAAATCAAAGCCCTTCTGGTCAGTAAGTCTTGACACAATACCAATCATGAACTTTCTGTCATCAACGGCAAGTCCAAGCTGCTGCTGAAGTGCTCTCTTATTCTTAATCTTCTCCTTGCGGAAGGTCTTCTGGTTATAATGTGCAACAATACGCTGATCTGTCTCAGGATTGAATTCATTGTAATCGATACCGTTAACAATACCGGTCAGACAGTTAGAGCGTGCTCTCATAAGTCCGTCTAAATGTTCGCCGTAAAAAGGTGTCTTAATCTCCTCAGCATAGCTCTCACTCACTGTAGTTACAGCATCGGCATATACAATTCCACCCTTAAGGTAGTTGGCATCTCCGTATGCTTCAAGCTTATCCGCTGTGAAGAAATATGGTGGAAGTCCCGTAATGTCCTTCACCTTCTTGAGGTCCCAGATGCCCTGGAACTTAAGATTATGTATAGTCATAATCGACTTCATAT
>CAMAKT010000058.1 GCA_945836135.1 uncultured Clostridia bacterium
AAAAATAAATAAAAAAAGATTTAACAAAGCCTGCCAAGTTCCTAGACTTATTCCCAGCTTGGCTGACATACCCAGATTAAACATTGTAAATGGGTCAGTTCCCAATCTTGTCCTGTCCAGAAATGACAACGCAAGTCCCATGACAATAACAGCGCATATCACAAGAACAAGCCTTTTTTTATCTACATTACGAAATTTCATTCTGATTCTGTCCCTCCTATATTGCCCTTAAATATCTCATGCTCTCCAAGATAAATCTTTTCCTGTCTGTAGGCTTCCGAATAATTTTCCTGAAGGCTCTGTGACGCCGCAGCGACTTCTTTTTCAAAATCCCTTGCAGACATTAACCGACAGCCCTGTCCTCTTATGATAATCTGCTCAAGTCCGTCCGATGTAGCCACCGTGATATCATATTTTTTCCCATTTTCATGGGCGAAGCGCTCAATATATCTGTCCGCGGTCTCCGCCTCCTTAGTATATACCACATGGATATTGTAAAAGTCAAGGTATTCCGTATCATGTCCCTTCACCCGGTACGCATCGAATACCACAATCAGATTCATTTTTCTTATTCCCTGATAATTGCATAGAATGTCAAGCAGTCTCCCCCTGGCACCATCAATGTTCACTTCCGCCAGTTCCTTTAACTGCTCCCATGCAAAAATAATATTGTATCCGTCAACAAGAAGATATGCATCTTTTTTTTGCTCTGCCTTTGCTTTGGAGCCGGCAGCATTGCCTGTACTCCCGTAATTATATTCGAAAGCAGAATTACTTTTTTTCCTACCTGACCATTTTTTGACGGCACTCTTATCATGACTGTTGGAGTAAGCTGTACGGGCAATAATTGCGTCCACCTCGTCAGTCCCCATGGCATAGTATCTTTCTTCCTCGTTAGCTGCACTCCTGCCACGTTCCATAGCCTGTGCAAGCTCCCTCGCCATATCTTCTTCAATATTTCTTAAGCTCCCGTCCTCCTTGAGCATTGCCTCTACATGCATATGCTCCTCAACCTCATCCCATGGCACCACATAACCCGCCCCATGGGCACAGAACACGGATGATGCGGGGTTGACAGTATCCGACAATGCATCATATCCTCTCTCAAACACCGCATCCTGCGTATTATGACATATATCATAACCATCAGCCACCAGTGTCAGATGTCCCTCTCCTCTTGTGTAAGCATTAACCTCTTTCTGGTAATTTCTCATACACACAACCGGGGCACGTCCTGTAAGCACAGCCCTTTCCGCATAAATCTGAGGCGGTGTGCACTGCCCCGACATTCTCTCCACATCCGTCATAGCTCTTCCGATAAATGCTGAAGGAATATCAAGGGTAAAGCTGTAATAAGGTTCCAACAAAATGCTATCCGCTTTCATCAGCCCCTGTCTCACCGCTCTATATGTCGCCTGTCTGAAATCTCCTCCTTCGGTATGCTTCTGATGAGCTCTTCCTGTAATCAGCGTGAATCTTATATCCGTTACTGCTGAGCCTGTGAGAACTCCTATATGCTCTCTCTCCGCCAGATGCGTCATTATAAGCCTCTGCCAGTTCTTATCAAGCACATCCTCACGGCACTCAGACTGTATGCTTATTCCGCTTCCTCGTTCTCCGGGCTCCATAAGTACATGCACCTCTGCATAATGTCTAAGTGGCTCAAAATGTCCGATTCCCTCAACCTTGTTTGTAATTGTCTCCTTGTATACAACCCTTCCCTCATCAAATGTGACCTTGACGCCAAATCTTTCCTCTATCATGCTCTGAAGGATTTCAGTCTGTACCTCTCCCATAAGCTTTACATGAAGCTCGGCAAGCTCCTCATTCCATGAAATATGAAGCTGTGGTTCCTCTTCTTCCAACTCCTTAAGCATGAGAAGAAGCTTGGCAGGCAGAGTATCATCAAGAGGTCTTATCATATAATCGAGTACCGGTTCCAGCGTGGCATGAATGTTGCCTAAAGTTATTCCAATCCCTTGCCCCGGATAGGTTTCTGTAAGTCCTGTTGCAGCACACACCATTCCGGGGTACACCGTCTCTGTAGTTTCATACTTGACACCCGAATATATCCTAAGCTGTGTAACCTTATCCACTCCCATCAGCTGACGTACATTAAGCACCCCTCCGGTAACCTTAAGATAAGTAAGCCTATTATCCTGTTCATCTCTTGCCACCTTGTATACCCGCGCTCCAAACCCTTCCTTCGGATATTCCGGCATCCTTGTATATGTATCCAGAAGTGAAAGCAGGCGGTCCACTCCATTAAGACGGAGTGCTGAGCCAAAAATGCAGGGAAATACCTTTCTGTGTCTGATGGCCTGCGCTATACTCTCTTCAGAGGCCGCACCATTCTCCAGATATTCCTCCATACAGTGTTCATCACACATTGCCAGGTTCTCCGAAAGCTCCGCCTCATCAAAATCAACGCAGCAACCCGAAAGCTTATGCTGTATTGCATCAAGCAGAGCACCGCGGTCAGTTCCCGGCTGATCCATCTTATTGACAAAAATAAATGTAGGGATATTATATTGTTCCAACAGTTTCCACACCATTCTTGTATGCGCCTGAACACCGTCCGAAGCATTAATAAGCAGTACAGCATAGTCCAACACGGCAAGTGTCCTCTCCATCTCTGCTGAGAAATCCACATGTCCCGGCGTATCCAGCAATGTATAATATGCCATATCCGTTTTGAGTACCGCCTGCTTGGCAAAAATTGTAATGCCTCTTGCCCGCTCAAGCTTATCGGTATCCAAAAATGTATTCTGATTGTCAACCCTTCCCATGCTGCGAATCATCTTAGCGGTATACAGCAGTCCCTCGGACAGAGTTGTTTTGCCGGCATCAACATGTGCCAGCATTCCTATCACTATGTTCTTCATTTTTACCCCTTCGAATTTGATAAACTTGTTTATCAAATTCCGTTAATAAGTAATTCGAAAGTTTACTTTCGAACTTTTACCCCTTCGATTTTGTGTCCGCTGACAGTATTTCATACTCTCTGTCTGTAAGCGCTCTATATTCTCCCGGTCTTAAGGTCTCATCCAAAGCAACACCTGCAATCTCAATCCGCTTCAAATATATTACTCTGCAGCCTTCCGCAAGAAGCATACGCTTGACCTGGTGTTTGCGTCCCTCTGAGATAGTAAGCCTTGCAGCAAATACAGGTCTGTTTCTGTTGAATTCGTTATCCCTCAGCCTCTTCTTAGGCGTAAATCTGCCCTCAAATTCCTCATATCTTCCCTCTTCTATAATCGTAAGTATGGCCGACTTGGTAATCTTCTTCTCCCCGGCAAGCCACTGTCCCTGCTCAATTCTGTCCACAGCCTCATTGTCAAGTCTCCCCATGGCATACAAAAGATATGTCTTTGATGCATGATTATCCGGATGCATAAGCCGCTGGTCAAACTGACCATCATCGGTGAACAAAAGCAGCCCTTCCGTGTCCTTGTCAAGCCTCCCTACCGGAAAAAGTCTCTCAGAAAGCTCCGGCGGAAAGAACTCCATAACGGTATGATGCACTTCATCCTTCCTGGCTGTGATGTAACCCTGTGGTTTATTTAACATATAGTATAACTTTTTTTCCGACATAAAAAGCACCAATCTCCTATCACTATTGTGATTATAACAGATTGGTGCTGTATTGAGTAGTGAAATTTTGTTCACAAAATTACTTACTTTATTTTATCATATAAGAACTGTTCAGGAAGAGTTACCTTGAAGTCTCTTGCCAAATGACGGAAATCATCAGGCTGAATGGTCTGAAGCTTGGTTGGGCTCATGGAAAGCATCTTCACAAGTATCTCTGCTGATTTCTCAACCGTATGCATAAGACCAAAGGTCAAATCAAAATCCTCACCAGCGGCGAACATTCCGTGATGTGCCCAGATAGCCACATCATATTTCTTCATAAGCTCACTGGTTGCCACAGCAATATCTCTTCCGCCCGGCACCATCCAAGGAACCACACCGACACCGCTTGGGAATACCACAGGGCACTCTGTCGCCATCTCCCAAAGCTCTCTTGTGAACACCTGATCATCCAAAGGAAGCACAAAAGTTAGGGCAATAATATTGGTAGTATGGGCATGGTAGATTACTCTGTATCTTCCGTCCGTCATAACCTTCTTAACCTCATGGTTCATAAGGTGTGAAGGGAGTTCACTGGTTGGCCTTCCGCCATTGACAAGTCCCCATACTATACGGTACTTCTCACCCGTACTGTCAATCTCTATCATGCATATGGAATCTTCCGGCTTAATCGCAACATTTCGGAAATACTTTCCGCTTCCTGTCACAAGGAAATACTCTCCTGCCAGCTTAGGAACGCTTGTCCCAATCGGCTGCCACTCCTTAGGCCAGAGATATGTACGTACAGCTTCTACCTCCTCAGGCTTAATGCGGTATGAAAGATTTCCTCCATTTCTCTCATGCCAGCCCTGCTGCCAACCATCATCCGCCATTCTGATAAATCCCTTAACAAATTCCACATCCAAAAAGTTCATTTTCTGCCTCCACATTAAATCAATCAAAATCAAACACAAAACAAATCAAAACCACATTGCATATTAATACAATACTACTATTCTTACAAAAAATAAACATCCTTGTTTGCAAAAAAAGTGTTCTTTTTTGCTGAATAGAGAATTACGGCGACATTTTCTGTTCTGATTAGAGTGTAAAAAAGAGCAGAAGCTTCTGCTTCTGCCCTTTATATATGTATTAGTTCTTCATGGAAGAAACAACATCGGAAATCCTAATCACTATATCTTCAATATCCTTATTAACCGATGAACTCTTCTCCGAGAGCTTACCAACCTCATTAGCTACAACTGAGAAGCCTGCACCCATCTCGCCTGCTCTTGCAGCCTCGATGCTGGCATTCAGTGCAAGAATCTTCTGCTTGCTCTGCAGCGTTCTCAACTCTCCCGTCTTCTTCTTAATAGAATCCACAAGCTGATTAGCTTCATCCACACCATCAGTAAGTTTCTCTATTATCTTGCCATTTACCTTGGAGGAATATTCAGCATTGATGAAGTTATTAAGAACCTGTCCTAACAGATTAGCGGAAGCGTTTATTGCTTCTTCCGTTCTTACATTGACATGGCTGAGTGCTTCTATGTATTTGTCCTCGTCCACTCCAATCTCTCTGGCAACTTTCCTGAATTTTTCCTCGTCAGGATTCTCCGGAAGAACCTGTCCACCGATAACAGAGCCTACCGTCTGCCCGTCCACTACCAAATCAATACCAAAATCAATAAGACCAGCATGACAAAGATATACGCCCTTACCCTCACGATCACATTTCTCACATCTTCTGCAGCCTTCCTTGCTTCCTCTTGTAAGCTTGATACAAAAATCAGTAAAATTATAGCACTGGGATATGTACTTTCCGTCACTTCCTACAGCTACCGTGGCAAGTCCTGTAGCCGTTGCCCAGTTATTCATAATCTCTTCAAACTTATCCATGTCAGCGAACTCTCTAATCTCCATACGCTACCTCCTAAGACCTAATACTTTTCATACTGATAAGAATAATCTTCTCCTTTATTTATTGTACAATTATACCATAATATTATAAAAAATGAAATATTTTTGTATAATTTTGTACAATTATTTAAAAAAGCCGGATATGAATACATATGTATTCATATCCGGCATAAAACCAATACAATCAACTAACTTACAACATACCATACCGCAACAAGCACAGCACTAAGTGCCAGAAAGCCAAGTCCGATAAACAATGTAGAATATATCGGCTTTGTTTCACGCTTTGCAATTTTATCCTGCTTATAATCATAATAACTTCCGAGATTGTCAAACCCCATTCCCGGAATAATCGCATGTGCTCCCTTACGAAAAGCATAACTGAATATGTCAAAAAAACCTGTGGTTGATACCCATAGCAGACATCCAAAGCAAACATAAATCATGGCAGTCATGGAAAAGCCGTCGCACACCCCCATAAGTCTCTTTGCAGCATCCGCTTCACTGTCAAATGCTCCCCGAATATCCATAAATATAACTGAGAGCACCAGAGCAATTGCTATCTGCACCACATATTTTTTCCAGTTTTTTTTCATCTCGCAAGCTCCTGTTGATATCTGTCAAACTCCTCCTGATTACAATGAACAAAATGTCCCGGTGCAACCTCTCTCAAGGTCGGCTGTTCCTTAGTATAATCATGATCTCTAAGAGGAACATAGGTTATTCTCTTACGCTGCTTCTCATAATCCGGGTCCGGCATTGGAATCGCGGACAGAAGAGAACGTGTATAAGGGTGTAGAGGATGAGCAAACAATTCATCCGATGTTGCAAGCTCAACTAACTTACCGAAATACATAACACCGATTCTGTCTGAAAAATATTTAACAACAGACAAATCATGGGCAATGAAAAGGACAGTAAGTCCCATCTTATGGCGCAAATCATCAAGTAAATTGATAACCTGTGCCTGAATGGACACATCGAGAGCGCTGACAGGCTCATCGGCAATTATCAGCTCAGGATTCATAATAATAGCTCTTGCAACACCGATACGCTGTCTCTGTCCACCTGAGAACTCATGAGGATATCTGCCCGCATGCTCACGCACAAGACCTACCATCTCGAGAACCTCGTATACCCTCTCTTCAATCTTTTTCTTATCTTTCTCACCGCGGATAATAAGTCCCTCAGCAATAATCTGTCCTACAGTCATACGCGGATCAAGAGAAGCAATAGGATCCTGGAAAATCATCTGAATTTCCGTATTGAACTTCTGCCTCTTATGATCTGCCCTTGCCGCCTTAATCTCCGCACGCTGACTGGCAATATACTTGTTAAGCTCTTCCTTTTTCTTTGTGAGCTCTTCCTTCTTCTCAGCCTCGCTCTTAGGAGATTTCTTAATAAGCTCCTTATCAGTTTCGAACTGCTCCTTGGCTGCCTCGATATTGTTCTTGTAGGAGAGTGTTCCTGCAGCAATTCTCTTTCCCTTGAAGTAAATATTACCTGACGTAATATTGTACAGCTTAATTATTGAACGGCCTGTTGTTGTCTTTCCGCATCCCGACTCACCTACAAGTCCGAATACTTCACCCTTCTTAATATCAAAGCTGACATCATCAACAGCCTTGTTAATCTTGAAGTACTGGCAAAGGTGCTCTACACGTAACAATACTTCTTCATTCTCATTATTCGGCATTTACGGCACCTCCCTTTGACTTCATTCTTGCAATACGCTCCGTAATAATCTTCGGAAGTTCAATCTTCGGAGCATCCGGATGAAGCAGCCATGTTGCTGCGTAATGCGTATCGCTAATCTTGAACATCGGTGGCTGCATCTCAAAATCAATCTGTAAAGCGTATTTATTACGCTCTGCGAACGCATCACCAACCGGTGGATAAATCATGTTAGGAGGCGTACCCGGAATTGCCTCAAGCTTCTCATTGGTATCCACATCAGGCATAGCTGAAAGCAGTGCCCAAGTATACGGATGAGCAGGCGAATAGAATACATCCTCACAGGTACCTGTCTCAACAATCTTACCTGCGTACATTACCGCAATACGGTCTGCCATGTTGGCAACTACACCGAGGTCATGGGTAATAAATATAATGGAAAGATTTCTATCCTTCTTGATCTTATTGATGAGTTCAAGTATCTGAGCCTGAATTGTAACATCAAGAGCCGTAGTAGGCTCATCGCATATAAGGATGTCCGGATCCGCAGCAAGGGCGATGGCAATAACGATACGCTGTCTCATACCACCTGAGAATTCAAACGGATACTGACGGTATCTCTTTCTTACATCAGGGATACCTACCTCCTCCATAAGCTTTAATGCCTTGTACTTAGCCATGGACTTGGTTACCTTCATAACCACGCCTGAAGCATTGTTCTTAAAGAACTTGATAAGCTCGTTCGTCTCATTCTCATAGCTGCGCTTGTCCGCACCTGCAAGAACCTCTTCATAATGGTTAGTAAGTCTCTCAATCAGGTCGACAATATTCTGCTGAACTAAGTCAAGATCAACTGCCGTGGACGGTGCAACCTTCCATGACGGCTGCTTACCCTTGGCTACAAGCTTCTCGTACTTAGCAGACTGTTTTGCATGTTTTTTGGATGCAACAACATTCTTGCCAATTCCCTCGAAATAAGAGTGAATAAGAATCTTAATAGTACTTCCAAAAGTATATGCAATACTGTCCTTATGAATTTCAAGACGGTCAATGGATGCATCAATTGCCTTGGTCATAACCTCTGCGGCATCTAAGCATGCCTTCTTATCAAGCTTATCTGCCTCAAATACCGATTTGTGGGCTTCTACAACCTTAAGGGCCTCTTTCTTAAGCGCATTATACTTCTCAGCATTGTACTTAAGCGCACCGGCTGCACACTCACGGAACCGGTTGATGAAATTTTCATCTGCATAATCTCTAAGGTAGGCGTTGAGTTCCTCAACTCCCATATCCGGCAGCGGCTTTCCTGCGAAGGTCACATAGTAACCCATACTGAAGAAATCCGGCTCCGGCTTGTCAAGAGCAGCCGCAAGAATAACATCCATACTCTTAAGAATACGGGCAATCTCTGTGTATTCCTTTTTTTGAATTCCTGCGGAAGCCACCTTCTTAAGGTCGGCAATGAGCTGCTTAAGTGTAACTGCATCCTCACCGCTTACTACCCAGTCATTAATTGAATCGTCCACAAGACGAATAATTTCCTTGATTGTATACTTTTCATCGTCAAAGGCATTCTTCTCAATATAGAAAAGAACATCCTTAATCTCATCATGAACCTCTAATGCAGCCTCATATGCAACACTGTATTCATGCTCTAACTCAATATGCTTGAACTCAAACTTATCAAAGTTCTTGCACATCTGCCTAAGCTCGGCAGCCTTGGCTGATTCATTTGTAGCCTCTGCCTCAACCATGGCATCGGAGAGAAGAGCCAGAGTATCATTGAATTCCTTGCGGCATGACTTCTGACGTGCTTTGCCCTTTAAAAGCATGGCCTCTGTAAGCTGCTTGCCAATCCTCATAATAGGGTTAAGAGAAGACAATGGATCCTGAAAGATCATGGCAATCTTATCTCCGCGGACATGATAGAACTGATCCTCAGAGATACGAAGCAAATCCATTCCGTCATATACGATGGAACCACTCTCAACAATTGAATTTCCTGCAAGAATACCAAGAATAGCCTTGCTGGTTACTGATTTACCGGAACCTGACTCACCTACGATTGCAAGTGTCTCACCCTTGTTCAAATCAAAACTGATATCACGAACTGCCTGTACCTTTCCTGCTGGTGTACGGAAGGATATGACAAGATTATTAACTGATAATATTTTTTCCATTTTCATTAGTCCTCCGTTCCTCTTAAGGATGGGTTAAATGCATCACGAAGACCATTACCGAACAGGTTGAAGGATATCATAAGTAAGGAAATGACCAACGCAGGGAAGAAAATAATGTGCGGATAAGTCGATAAGAGCGGCTTACCTGCTGAAAGCATACTTCCCAAGGATGACATTGTTGCAGAGTCCAGATTAACGATACCTAAGTATGTCATGTTGGACTCACTGAATATAACGCCCGGAATGGAAAGGATGGAACCTGTGATAATGGTACCTAACGCATTCGGGAAAATGTGCTTAAACATAAGTCTTGAATCTCTTGCACCCAGGGTACGTGCTGCAAGGATATATTCCTGATTCTTAAAACGGTAAAACTGCATACGAACACGGCTCGCCATGCCAACCCAGCCCGTCAGCACGAATGCAAACAGGAAGGATACAACCACTCCCACCTTGCTGGCAAGGTGAAGCTGGAAGAGAGTAACGACTACGACAAATGGTACACCATTTAAAATATCTGATATACGCTCCATCGTAAGGTCGATGATACCACCATAGTAGCCCTCCACCGCACCATATATTGCGCCGATGAAAAGGTTGATAGCCGATACACCCAATGCTAACAGTATGGAGAAACGTACTGCCTTTGCAAGTCTGGTAAGAATGTCCTGACCATAGGCATTGGTTCCAAATAAGAAGCTCGGTTCATGACCATAACGATACTGGAAGTATGTGTAGGTAAATACACGTACCTGATAGGACTTGGCTGAGGATGTACCGCCAACTAAAGCATAACGGTAAGAGCCGTCATCACCTGCAATACGAATACTGTCATAATTATCAGAACCGGTAGTCTTGTAAATCGGTACAAAATTTCCATTCTTATCAAGCTTAGGAAGTCCCTTATTGGTACACTGATACCAGATATTTGCATCATTCTTAAGAGTTGCAATCTTCAAAGATGAGGTATCTACCGCAGGATATATTACCTGTACTCCGGTCTCATTCTGCCATTCCTGAATGGCCAGGTAATCACTTTCCGGAAGAGTAAGGTAAATCATACCATTCTTAAGGTATGAATCGGTTCTTACTTTGTAGTAAGTCCCATTGTCATTGGCAGGGTCCTGAAAGGACTCATATAACTTGGCAGTAGGATTATGACCTGTCTCCAAGGCAATGGCCTCACGGCGCAGATAGTCACCTTCGGACAATGTCTCATCGGTGCATCCGTCCCAACCTGCCCAGGCAAATAAACTGCTCTTTGGAAGGAGCTTGCTGTACTGCAGATAAGTAGTATCTGAAGCTGCCCTTGTATAATTATTCTCACAGAAAACAGGTACAAATATTGCAAATAATACAAGTGCCAGAATAATGTAAGCTGCAATGACCGAACTCTTATTCTTTGCAAATCTTCTCATGGCATCCTTAAAATAGCCCACCGGCTTAGTCTCCAGCTTCTTGTCATGAATGGATTCATCTCTTTTATAGAATTCAAATTTTTCCTTCGGGATATTCGTATAATCTGTTTTATTCTTAAGTGCCATCTTATCGCTCCCCCATTCTGATTCTCGGATCCACGATACCATAACTGATATCTACAACAATTCCGGCAACAAGACCAATTAAGGTATAAAATACAGTAAGCAACATGAAGAAATTGTAATCTCTTCCGTTAATGGAATTAAGGAAAAGCTGTCCAACACCCGGCACGCCGAATATCTGCTCGATGATAAGAGAACCTCCCATAATACCTACAAACTCACCTAAAATCATAGGGAAAATAGGAACCATTGAATTACGCATGGCATGTCTTATAGTAGCCTGTGAACGAGTAAGCCCCTTGGTTCTTGCCAGCAGCATGAAATCACTGGTAAGCACCTCTGACAGCTCTGCTCTGGTATAACGAGCAAAGCCTGCAATACTTCCGAAGCTTAAGGACAGAATAGCCGGGACCGCAGACTTAAGCATAGCCGGTGAGAACCAGTCCGTTCCTGCCTTTAACTGTAACGGAAACAGCTTAAGCTTGAAACAGAGAATATACTGAATAAGGAAAGCATATACAAAGCTTGGTACGGAAATAAATACCATGACCAAGGTAGAAATGGTGTAATCCTGCCATTTATTCTTCTTAAGCGCTGCATATATTCCAAGCAGAAGACCAATAGGTATACTTAAGAAAATCGAGCATACATTTACCATAAGTGTTGCCGGAAGCTTGGACACGAACACAGTCCATACATCCTGCATACGGTAAAGAGCTTCACTCATACCCCAGTCACCGCCCAATATACTTCTCTTAAGGAAAATACCATACTGCACCAGAATAGGCTTATTGTAACCCATCATCTCTCTTCTCTGTGCAACCAGTGCTGCATCCTTGCCAAACTGCTCTGCATCGATATTCGGCAGCATCTTCACTAACACAAAGCTCATTGTCATGATTGTGAAAAGAACAAAGAACATGAGTGCAATACGCTTTATTACATACTTCACCATATACATAAGAAAATTCAACCTCCGTATTTTATTTTGTATTCATGCAGCTTTCTTAAATCGGAAACCGCTTATTATGATGTCCAATACATTCATGTTTATATAAAGCGGGATTTACAAAAGCTGTACAAACGCAAAAAATAATAGATAAAAAAATCCTTCAAAGGGGGCATATTTCCCGCCCCCTTTGTCCGGATTTATAAATTGCTTTTTGTTTCCCAATAATCAATCAGTATTGATTCGATTACTTGTAGTTAAGCTGTCCGCCCTGTGAAGCAACAAACTCATCCCACTCTGCATCAGAGTAGTTGTATGTGAGGTACTTGAAGCCGCCGTGGCGTCCAACACCGTAAACATAATCCTCTGTGTAGTACTCAATCTGCATACCCTTCAATGCTGCAGAAGAAGCATCAATCATAGGAATCATCTCGTAGGTCTCAAGAACAGCACCCTCAAGAGCTGTAAGGATTAAGTATCTCTCTTCATCCTTATTGTCTGAAGTACCAGCCTTGTAAGCTGTTGTAGTACCATCAGCTGCTGTTATTGTAACTTCCTCACCCATAATAGCTCTGTTCCAATCCATTACGGAAGCTGTGTACTCTGTGCCGTTAAGCTCAATTGTGAGCATCTCGGACTCGGTATCCCAGCATCTGTTGTAACGATAATCCTCAGATGTGTAAGCCTCCATGAGGTTATATGGGTCAAGAGCTGAACCTGTCCAGCCTACACCAAAGAGCATATCAACCTGGTTAGCTCTAAGAGCGTTACCAAAGCCATTGCCAAGTGTATCATCCATTGTGAACTCTAACTTGCCCTCAAGCTTGGTTCCAACAACTGCCTCTGTGTAGCAGTTAACAAGGAACTCATAGCCCTTGGAGTAGAAGTTGGCGGTACTGTTAGGAAGACCAATCTTAATCTGAACCTTGTCTCCCTCGTTCATTAAGCCATCAGCAACTGCGATGTCATAAGCCTCATCGAACTTCTCCTTAGCAAGTGCAAGGTTGTAGCCTGTGATGCTTGCAATAGCATCATCAAGTGTCTCATACATCTTACCTGCGCCTACTTCATCAGTAAGCCCCCAGAAATCTACGAGAACCTGCTTAGCTGCCTCACCTGAACGATAGGACTCACCTGTCTCAGGATTAGCGATAATAAGATCTGAGTATACACTGAAGGCTGCATTGTTTGTAGGAGCTGTTGCAAGTGCAAATGCTGTTCTGTCAAGAGCGTAGCAAAGTGCCTGTCTGAACTCCTTAACTGTAAGGATTGTCTTGTTGTAGCCTGCACCAAGGTTAGCTTCCTCTGCCTGAAGAGCTGAAAGTGTAGGGTTGATTGCAATATAAAATGTAGATGGCTCTGTTGTGTAGTATGTGTAATCGCTGGACTGATATGCCTCCATATCGTCTGCTGTAAGACCATAACCATCAAGCTGACCATTTAAGAACATCTCAAGTCTTGTAGCTGCCTCAGCAACACAATCACACTGAATCTTTGTTGTCTGGTAGAAGCCATCCTTAACATCATGATGTAAATCATTTCTCTCAAGAACGAACTGCTTATCTGCCTGATAGGAAGCAAGCTTGTATGGTCCGTAGGAGATTGTTGTCTCAGCAGATGTGCAGTAGGAGTTCTGGTATACACCATCAACCACTGACTCACATGCCTTGTAAAGTGTCTCGTTAACCAGCCATGAATCAGACAATGAGTAAAGAAGGTAGAAACCGCTTAACTCCTTAGCAAGAACAAGTACAAGCTCTGTATCGGATGTAGCGAAGATACCAACTGTGGAGAAATCAACTGCATCATAAGTTGTTCCTAAATAACCGAACTCCTCCCACTCCTGGTAAGCATAGTCGCCTGCATCTGCTGCATAAGCCTCTGTGCTCTCATAGCCATGAAGCTGTGCAATTATTGTAGAAAGGATTGCTACGGAATCAGCAGTAGCAATAATATTGCCATCCTCATCAGCTAAAGCTGCAAGTGCTGCATAATTCTCATCTTCAGGACTAACATTATCTGAA
>CAMAKT010000059.1 GCA_945836135.1 uncultured Clostridia bacterium
GACTGCTTTACAGAACGGAATTTTTTGTTTTCATCTTCCTTTTTGTCCTTTGCAGCCTCCTTCACGGAATGCTTGTTATCCTGCATATCTCCCGTGGCAGTGGCGGCACTCTGCGCATCCGTTTTCTGTATATCAGCCTTCTGCACAGCTTCTCCATTTTCCTCAGCACTTTTTTCCTCAATATATACAACAGGCGTGTCCTTCGCCTCATGCTTCACTTCTTGGTATATCACGTCAAAGCCAATCTCGAAGCCACAGCGGTCAAAGAATACCATATGAAGGTACTCTCGCAGTCCCTGTATCCTGTCTCTGGCAATGCTGCCGTCAGGTACGGTAAGTTCCATCCTGTCCCCGGCTGTAAACCTGACCTTAGCTTTTTTGAGTAAATCGTAATCAAATATGCTCTCTCTTTTAAGCTCCTCCAGAATGCTTTCCTGATACAGTCCCCAGAGTTTTTCCTGATTGTACTGTCCTGAGAGCTCATATTTTTCAACCACATGCACATCCATGGTACGAAACGGCGGAAGCTGTCTTACAAAGGCAGCCTCTAACTCAAATATTATCTGCTTAGGTATAAGTCTCTTTGACAAAATATATACCCTAAGCCGGGTTTTGGCCGAGTTGGTGGTAACCTTAATTACCTCAACATCAGCCAAAATATCCGTAATGTCTTCATTAAATTCTAATGTAGGGAATGCTTCAAAAAGCTTCATGTATACTTCACTATTCCTTCCAATTATCAAGCTCGTACTTAAGTGCCCCCAGAAGCTCACTCTCAGGCATCTTCTTGATTACCTCACCCTTTTTGATGAGGACACCCTCGCCATTGCCGCCGGCAATGCCAAGGTCTGCTTCACGGGCTTCTCCCGGGCCGTTCACAACGCATCCCATGACAGCAAGCTTAAGATTGAGATTATCATAATCCGAAACAAGCTTTTCCACCTTCTGCGCAAGTCCAATCAGGTCAATACTTGTTCTTCCGCAGGTAGGACATGACACAATCTCTATTCCGCTCTTGCGGATTTCAAGGGTCTTAAGTATGGTCTTCGCCGCCTTTATTTCTTCAACCGGGTCCCCTGTAAGAGATACGCGAATTGTATCGCCGATACCCTGACTGAGAATCAGCCCCAGACCTACAGCCGACTTGATGCTTCCTGTAAGCACGGTTCCTGACTCAGTAATTCCTACATGCAGCGGATAATCGGTCTTCTTTGCAATCAGTTCGTGGGCTTTTACACACATCATCACATTGGAGGATTTGATGCTGATTACAAGATTATTATAGTCCATCTCCT
Source organism: uncultured Clostridia bacterium (assembly GCA_945836135.1). Classification (GTDB taxonomy): domain Bacteria; phylum Bacillota; class Clostridia; order Lachnospirales; family Lachnospiraceae; genus CAG-882. The sequence continues at coordinate 1,296 of CAMAKT010000059.1, forward strand.
CGATGATTCTAACCTTGTCGAGAGCACTTTCCACAATGCCCTCCGCAGTAACTCCACCATATTTTTCAATGAGATTCTTCTCAAGGGAGCCTGAATTGACACCCACTCTGATAGGAATGCCACGTTGCTTCGCCACATCCACAACTGCCTTGATTCGGTCAAGGCTTCCTATATTGCCAGGATTAATGCGAATTTTATCAGCTCCGTTCTCCATTGCCGCAATTGCAAGACGGTAGTCAAAATGTATATCCGCAACTAACGGTATGCGAATCTGCTTCTTGATTTCTGAAAGTGCCTCTGCCGCTTCCATGGTTGGAACAGCACAACGTATAATCTCACAACCGGCATCCTCAAGCCTTGCAATCTGATTGACTGTCGCCTTGACATCCTCAGTCTTGGTATTGGTCATGGACTGGATAGCAATTGGATTGCCACCTCCTATTGCAACATTGCCGATATTAATAACCCTTGTATTTTTTCTCTGAATTGTATTCATTACACCCTCCGATACAACAACCACGCCTTAAAATAATCTGGATATATCATTAAACAAAATAAAGAACATAAGTAACATAAGCAGCGCCATACCCACAAGATGCACCATACCCTCTTTTTTCTGGTCAATTGGCTTGCCTCTCACTGCTTCAATAAGCAGGAATAAAAGTCTTCCTCCATCCAGCGCCGGAATAGGCAGCAGATTCATTACACCAAGATTGGCACTAATCATAACCATCCAGTTGGCAAGATTGAGAATCACATAAAATATACCGTCAGACTTGCTCTGCTCCACCACATTGCTGATGGCCGACACAATTCCCACCGGTCCGGCCACGTCATCCTTGGTTACTTTTCCTGTAACAAGCATCTTAAGGCTCTCAAAAACCGTTGAAATCCAGTATTTTACCTCAAAACAGCCATACTTCAAGGTCTGAATTGGATTAACCTTTATCCTGGCTGCCGAAAAAGTCATTCCTGTCTGATAATAAGCATTATGAGCAAGCACCGGAGTAACGGATATATCCACATATTCCCCATCACGGACAACAGTGACATTAATCTGACCGCCGCCACAGCCCCTTATGGCGGCTATAGCCTCATCAGTGGTGGAAACCTTAGTATTGTTTACCGAAACAATCATATCATTGGTTCTAAAACCCGCCAGTGCTGCAGCACCATCAGTGGTGAGCTGTGATATCACCGCATTTTCCCCGAGATACACGCCTAACTGGTATACATCCTCCTCAACATATTCCGGTACAATCGTTGCCGTATATTCCTGTCCATCCCGTTCATAGGTAATGTTCATGGTCTTGCCCACATGAAGCTGGTAGTATAGGCTGTACTCCTTATAGAAATGGATATTTTTACCATTTACTGATTTAATTACATCCCCTGCCTCAAGTCCTGCTTCCTGGGCAACGCTGCCTTCCGCCACGCTGTAGAGAACGCAAGGGTCATATCCAATGCTTCCAATAATAAAGACAGCCATAATAAAAGCAAGCAGAAAATTGAAAACTGGCCCGGCAGCTATAATCGAAATTCTCGCCCATACGGACTTGGATGCAAAAAGAGTATCCTTGTCGAGCTCGCTTATCCCGTCCTCGTTGCCGTCCTCCCCCGCCATAATACATGCACCGCCAAAAGGCAGAAGCTTAAGGGAAAATACTGTTCCCTTCTTCTTTGTCTTAAGTATGGTAGGTCCAAGCCCCAGTGCAAACTCGCTTACAGCCACGCCGTTTGCACGGGCAAGAATGAAATGCCCGAACTCATGAATAATTACAATAATACTCAAAATAATAATTGCTATAATAATATTCAAAACAATACTTCCTCCCGGGAAATTAAACTGTGTTATCCGATTCTGCCGCGTATATATTCATAGACTGCGGCTTCTGTTGCAAGAATCTGCTCAACATCAGGATTATCAATATATTCTATGTTAGTCATAGTTTGTTCTATTATATCAATAATATCAAGATATTTTATCTTTCTGTCCAAAAACATCTGCACAGCAAGCTCATTGGCGGCATTGTACATTGTAGGCACATTTCCGCCCCTTCCTGCGGCATCATAGGCAAGCTTAAGGCCCCTGAAATTAACCATATCCGGCTCCTCAAAGGTAATCTGCTTAAGCTTGTAAAAATCCAGGCGCGGGGTGTCAAGCACACGGCGCTCAGGATAATAGAGGGCATACTGAATAGGCAGTCTCATATCAGGAGTTCCGAGCTGTGCCATAACCGCCCCATCCTCAAACTCCACCATGGAATGAATAATGCTCTGAGGCTGCACCACAACCTGTACCTGCGACAATTCCACACCGAAGAGCCACCTTGCCTCCATAACTTCAAGTCCCTTGTTGACCATGGTTGAAGAATCTATGGTAATCTTTCTTCCCATAGCCCAGTTAGGATGTTTGAGTGCGTCTTCAACCTGTATATCCTTCATCTGCTCGATGGTTCTGCCTCTGAAAGGACCCCCGGATGCAGTAAGAAGTATCTTATGTATCTTATTGCCCCGTTCTCCGTTAAGGCACTGAAATATTGCACTATGTTCACTGTCAACCGGCAGAATCTTAACTCCCATCTCCCCTGCGAGCTTCATGATAATATGTCCTGCCGTAACCAGAGTCTCTTTATTGGCAAGGGCTATGTCTTTCTTAGCCTTAATTGCCTCGATTGTAGGTACAATTCCCATCATCCCCACTACCGCTGTAACGACAATATCTGCCTTCTCCAATACCGCCGCCTGAATCAGGCCTTCCACGCCGTAGCCGTACTCTATTCCTGATATATCGGCCATACGGCATTTCAAATCTTCCATAGCCTCCTTGCTTGCCATGCATACATAATGAGGCATAAATTCGCGAACCTGCTTTTCCATAAGCTGAACATTATTTCCCGCAGCAAGCGCCACAGCTTTTAAGTCATTATTCTTGCGTATTACGTCAAGAGTCTGTGTACCAATAGAGCCAGTACAGCCCAGTACAGATACATTCTTCATAATAAAAACCTCTGATTCAAAGTCTAAAATGTCTTAAACAGTTCTAACACTATATATACAACAGGTGCGGTAAATATGGTACTGTCAAATCTGTCCATAATTCCGCCATGTCCCGGTATCAGTCTGCCATAATCCTTCACGTCATGGTCACGCTTAATTGCAGAAGCAGCCAAGTCGCCAATAATGGATATCCCGGCTCCCACTCCGCAGGCAACCGCAAATACAAGCGGCGCATTTATCACAATCTGATTATCGATTATCGCTCCGTATATCCCACCAATTAACATAGGTCCCAAAATCCCACCTATGGCGCCCTCCACCGACTTCTTAGGGCTGAGCTTCGGAGTCATCTTATGCTTACCAAGCTTAACTCCCACAAAATAAGCACAGGTATCCGCAATCCATGAGCATATAAATACCAGCCATACATAGAATACACCATCCTCAAGAAGCCGTATTCTGTATATAAAGGAAATCATCACCGCAACATAAACCATTGCAAAAAATCCCATTAAGGCCTGATCCGCCTTATACTTTGGAAATGTCACCACATATCCCGCCATTATAAAAATAAGCCCTGCGGCAAGGTCAAGCATCATGAAATCATCCCGTCCAAACCACAGACATACATAGTATCCGATAATAAATACATATCCCATTATTCCGATAACACTCTTCTCGATGTGGTATACACGGTACAGTTCATATACGCCCATTAACGAAATGGCAAGTGTAAGGATAAATAAATATGGACCGCCAAATAAAAGTCCGGCGCCAACAATCAAGGTCAGTACAAAACCGCTTGCTATCCTGATTAACATACTATTCCTCCTTTACTCCGCCAAAGCGTCTGTCACGCTTATTGTATTTTCTGATTTCCTCAACAAGATATTTCATATTAAAATCAGGCCAAAGCACCTCCGGAAAATCGAATTCCGAATATGCGCACTGCCATAAAAGGAAGTTGGAAATTCTCTTCTCACCGCTGGTTCTTATAAGCAAATCCGGGTCCGGAATATCCTTGGTATCAAGGTATTGTGAAATCATCTCCTCCGTAATCGTATCAGGATTAATTCCCTTGGCTATACAATCCCGGGTAAGATTACGGACTGCTCTGGTAATCTCATCCCTTGAGCCGTAATTCAGAGCAATCTGAAAATTCAGACCCGTATTGTTCTTCGTGGCTTCCTCTAATTCATCTATTCTCTTAACAATGTCATCGTCAAGCTCGTCCCTTCTTCCAAGGATTCTTACACGCATATTGTCTTTATTACTTCGCTTGATACAGTCACCGAGGTAGCTTCTTAAAAGCTTCATAAGACCGTTCACCTCTGACTCCGAACGTTTCCAGTTCTCTGTAGAAAAAACATAAATTGTAAAATACTTTACTCCCAGCTCATCCATATCCCTGCAGGTCTGTTCAATCACTTTACACCCCTGCGAATGACCGAAATTGCGCGGCATCATCCTCTTTTTGGCCCATCTGCCGTTTCCGTCCAATATTATTGCAATATGATTAGGAATATTCATTCCAAGCTTCTCGTTATAAGTGTCCAATGCCGCCTCCTATATTACAGAAAACAGGCTGTCACCGATGTATACATCCGTAACAGCCCTCTATTATTACAAATATTAATGCTGCTATACTGTAAGGATTTCCTTTGATTTGGTCTCTACAGCCTTATCAACCTCTGCAATATACTTGTCGGTAAGCTTCTGTACGTCTTCCTCAATGTTCTTATACTCATCGTCTGAGATAAGACTATCCTTATTCTGCTTTTTGAAGAAATCATTGGCATCTCTGCGGACATTACGTATTGCAACCTTCGCGTTCTCGCCCTTCTTCTTAATATCCTTAACAATCTCCTTACGTCTGTCCTCAGTAAGTTCAGGGAAAACAAGACGGATAACCTTGCCATCATTGTTAGGGGTGATGCCGAGGTCGGAAGCCAGAATCATCTTCTCAATTTCCTTGATAAGACTTGACTCCCAAGGCTGAATCTGAATCATTCTTGCCTCAGGAACGGACACATTGGCAACCTGCTGAAGCGGTGTAGGTGTTCCGTAGTAATCTACTCTTATCTTATCAAGGATATGCGGGTTCGCTCTTCCTGCCCTGATTGTCGCATAATCCTCCAATAATGTATCAAGTGTCTTTGTCATCTTCTCTTCGAATTCTTTAATCTCTGCCATAATATCCTCCAAAAAATTATACTGTAACAATTGTTCCGTTAATTTTACCATTAACGGTATTAACGATGCTGTTCTCCTCGTTAAGTCCGAAAATAACTAACGGCATCTTATTCTCCATACACATAACCGAAGCAGTCATATCAATCACACCCAGCTTCTTATCCACAACCTCCTGTATCGAAAGCGTGTCATATTTCTTAGCTGCCGGATTAAGCTTCGGATCACTGTCATAGACTCCGTCAATTGCCTTGGCAAGCAGTATTGCATCCGCCTCCATCTCAATGGCACGAAGTACAATGCCTGTATCTGTAGAAAAGTAAGGATGTCCTGTTCCCCCTGCAAAGAAAACAATCTTCCCTTCCTTAAAACACTCATTTGCCAGGTCCTTGGAAAACAGCTTGGTCATTGAACCGCATGCAAAAGGTGTAAGAATCTCGGTTGAAAGTCCCACAGAACGGAACATCTCTGAAACATAAATACAGTTCATGATAGTTGCAAGCATGCCTATCTGGTCAGCCTTAGTTCTGTCCATATTCTCGCTTGAACGACCTCTCCAGAAATTACCACCACCGATGACAATTCCTATCTGTTTACCCTGTGTGGCAACCTGCTTCACCTGTGCGGCAATACCAAGCACCGTAGCCTCATCAAAGCCCGTCTTCTTATCACCTGCAAGAGCTTCACCGCTAAGCTTTAACATAATTCTGTTAAGTTCCATACCAATATGCTCCTTATGATATTATTTGTCCTTGAAGAACTTGCTAGGGCTGTTATCGGAATAACACTGTGAGCAATGTCCCTCAATAACCGCACCATTATTAATCTGGACTGCTTCAGATTTGATATCACCCATAACAATGGCTGTTGTATCTATAATAACCGGTCCATGCACATCTATATCTCCCTTAATTGCTCCGGCGATAACTGCGGATGTGGCTGACAGATCACCTATAACAACGGAACCATTACCAATCTTCGCTGCTCCATCACAGCTTATATTTCCTGTAATCTCAGCTTCATTGGAATAAAAAGCAGAGGAATGTGTGTTGCCCTTGATTGTACCGCTGACACTAAGCTTGCCCTGACAGGATACATTGCCGATTACAGTACCTAACAGTTCAATAGCTCCGCTTGACTCTATATCACCGGTAATCTTAAGTCCCGGAGTGATGATGGCTGTCTCTGATGATACATCTGCCGCAGCGTTCTTGGCAGGCTCCGGACTCTTAGCCGGTTCCTTAACCGGTTCTTCTGAAGTCTTTGTCGGTGCTTCAACTGGTTCAGCCTGATTGGCGGAAGCGGTCTTAGGTGCAGGAGCTGCCTTTGTCTGCTTAACAGGCTCCTCTAAAGTGTCAACCATAACATCGTCATCAATAACCTTCTTGCCTGCCGAAGCCGTTCCTGTCGCATCATCAACAAGCTCATTCACAGCCTGAGATACATCATCCTTAAAATCCTTAAAAAAACCCATGTTATCCTCCTGTTACTGCACACTGTCCGCGCTTATGTGCTGAATTAATGTAGTATTTTCCGTAATCGGAAGTATGACGGCGTCCATCTCGGTAAGCCGCTTTAGCAGTTCCGGCAGCATCTCCACTGTCGTCCCCAAATAATCAGAGTCATGCATAAGCACGACGCAGATATCCTTTCTGTCTATGTCCCTAAAAATATTATCTAAAAGCGTATCAACCGGTAATTGCTTTCCTTCTGCATCCTGAGCTGACACGTTCCAGTCATAATATGTAATTCCCTTATCGTTAAGATACTTGATAAAGTTCGTCATCGGAATGGCACTCACAAGATTGCTTGAACCTCCCGGGAAACGGTACAACCAAGGTGTAACGCCTGTAACCTCCTCAAGATACGCACTTATCTTCAGGTAATCCTCATCAAAAGCTTCAACTGAGCTGTATATTGTACTGTACTTGTGTGAATACGAATGCATACCCAGAGTGTGTCCGTCCTCAATAATTCTGGTATAGTCGTCAACATACTCATCACCCTCATTACCGATTGTGAAAAAAGTAGCTTTGACATTATACTCATCAAGAATATCCAGAATACGTCCTGTATTGTGGCTTGGTCCATCATCAAAAGTAAGATATACCACCTTACGCCCTTCTTCCAAAGCCTTATCAATCATATCCTCGGAATAAGCACCATACACGCCCTGGGATGGCTGCACGCTTACTACCTTATCCTTGTCTTTATCTGATATTCCGAAAGTCTCCTGTGTATCAGGTTCAGACGTGCTCACTTCCGATGTCTCACTCTCTGTCGCATCCGGTTCCTGGGCATATACATAGTCAATATTATCCGGAAGGCCTGCTTGTTCAGAAGGTGCCACACTCTGTTCCTCGCTCTGCGAGAGCCGTATTGCCATAAGGGTATTAAGCTGCTTTTGCAGATTGCCAACCCTAACGAATAAAATAACACAAAATACGGTCGGTAGCAATATCAAAAAAAGTAAAAAAAGTATTATAATTTTCTTATACAGACGAATTCTCTTCCTTCGACGTTCTTCTTCTGTATATTTTATAGAATCTGCCATGGCATTTTCCTCTTATCCGCTATTTATTTAAATTGTATCACAGAAAACAAAATATTTGAAGTAATTATTCTCATTTTTTCAAAAAAAACATTGTGAAAAGCTAATACCGGGAATATAATTACATTATTATTAACTCCAAATATAATTTTTGAAAGGGACGCCATGGAATTCAGACCTTGTATTGATATACATAACGGTAAAGTCAAACAGATTGTCGGCGGAAGCTTAGCGGACAAAAATGATTTTGCCAAGGAAAATTTTATCTCAGATGCCGATGCCGCATATTTCAGTGATTTGTACTACAAGCTTGGAATATCCGGCGGACACGTAATCATGCTCAATGCAGCGGACTCCCCTTATTATGAAGCCACCAGGCAGCAGGCCATCTCTGCCCTGTCACGCCATCCCGGACTGCTTCAGGCAGGAGGCGGCATAACTGCCGACAATGCAGCGGATTTTCTTAATGCCGGAGCCTCCCATGTCATAATTACCTCTTATGTTTTCAAGAACGGAATCATACATTATGACAGACTTAATAAGCTGGTTGAAAAAGTCGGCAGGCAGCACATTGTTCTTGACTTAAGCTGTAAGAAAGCCGCTGACGGATATCATATTGTCACTGACCGCTGGCAGAATATGACTGACGTAATCGTTACCCCTGATTTACTTGACAAGCTTTCTTGCTGCTGTGATGAATACCTTATTCATGCCGTTGATGTGGAGGGTAAATGTAACGGGATTGAAGAGGAACTGGTAAGTCTTCTTGCTGATTATGACGGAATACCTCTCACCTACGCCGGAGGTATCGGCTCTTTTGATGATTTGAATCGCCTGCGGCTTCTCGGTCGCTCCCGTATCAACGTCACCATAGGAAGCGCTCTGGACTTATTTGGCGGCAGTATGGCGCTTACTGAAGTACTCAAATGCATCGGACAGACATTATAAGCATCGACAACCTAATCAATATAAACATGAAAGCAAGGCATATACCCGATCCGGTATCCGCCTTGCTTTTTATTTGTGCATTTTATTTGCGCTTTATATATGCTTTGTATGTACGGCACCCGGATTATTCATCCCAGTTGTGCCATACCTCCTGAACATCGTCGTCGTCATCGAGAAGGTCAAGAATACGGTTCATCTGCTTGATATCCTCCTCTGAGGTGAGGGTTACATAGTTCTGTGGAATCATTGTAACCTCTGCCTGAGCCATCTTAACTCCAAGTGCCTCGAGAGCCTCTCTTACTGCACCGCAGGAATCCGGATCTGTGAGAATCTCGTAGCCGTCCTCTTCCTCCTCGAAATCATCCGCACCTGCGTCCAATGCAGCCATCATAAGCTCGTCTGCATCCATTGTACACTCTTCCTTGTCAATGATAATCTGGCCCTTCTTGTCGAACATGAAAGATACACAGCCCTGTGTACCTACATTACCATTGCCCTTGGTGAAGGCATTGCGCACATTGGCTGCCGTTCTGTTCTTATTGTCCGTAAGTGCCTCAACAATAATAGCCGTACCACTTGGACCATAGCCCTCGTATGTAACAGAAACATAATTGGATGCTGTTGAATCACCGGCAGCCTTCTTGATGCTTCTGTCTATGGTATCGTTAGGCATGTTATTTGCCTTTGCCTTCGCGATTACATCACGGAGCTTGCTGTTGTTGGCAGGATCAGGTCCGCCCTCCTTAACAGCAATCATAAGCTCCTTTCCTATTCTGGTAAAAATCTTGCCCTTTGCGGCATCATTTTTCTCTTTCTTATGCTTAATATTGGCAAATTTTGAATGTCCTGACATACTATACCTCTTTTTCCTTGTAATCCTTAATGCTGAAGCTGAAACGTCCCATCTTGTCCTTGCCGAGGCATACTACCTTCACAACATCTCCAAGTGTAAGAACATCCTCTACACGGTCAATTCTCTCCTTGCAGATTTTAGAGATATGAACCATGCCCTCCTTGCCCGGAGCGAACTCAATGAACGCACCGAACTCCTTAATGCTTATAACCTTGCCCTCAAATACCTGACCCTCTTCATAATCTGTAACTATGGTCTCAATGTACTTGACAGCCTTGTCCATCATAGCCTTATCGGTACCGCATACTGATACTGCGCCGTCGTCGGTGATATCAATCTTAACGCCTGTCTCATCAATGATGGCATTGATAGTCTTACCTCTCTGACCAACAACATCACCAATCTTAGCAGGGTCAATCTGAATCTGGATAATCTTAGGAGCATAAGGACCAACTTCTTTTCTAGGCTCGGAAATAACCGGCTTCATGCAGTTTTCCATAATGAACATTCTCGCCTCGCGGCATCTTGCAATGGCACCCTCAACGATAGGTCTTGTAAGACCGTGAATCTTGATATCCATCTGAATAGCGGTGATACCTGCATCAGTACCTGTTACCTTGAAGTCCATATCTCCGAAGAAATCCTCAAGGCCCTGAATATCTGTAAGAAGGATGTAATCATCATCTGTCTCACCTGTTACAAGACCGCAGGAAATACCTGCTACCATCTTCTTAATCGGAACACCGGCAGCCATAAGAGACATACAGGATGCACAGGTGGAAGCCATGGATGTGGAACCATTGGACTCGAAGGTCTCGGAAACTGTTCTTATAGCATAAGGGAACTCCTCCTCTGAAGGAAGTACCGGAAGAAGTGCTCTCTCTGCCAATGCACCATGTCCGATTTCACGACGTCCAGGTCCTCTTGATACCTTGGTCTCACCAACTGAATATGCAGGGAAATTGTAGTGGTGCATATATCTCTTGGAGGTTGCATCGTCAAGACCGTCAAGCTTCTGTGCCTCTGACAAAGGAGCCAGGGTACACACATTACAAATCTGTGTCTGTCCTCTTGTAAACATAGCGGAGCCATGCACTCTAGGAATAATATCAACCTCTGCTGCCAGCGGACGAATCTGTGTAATCTCACGTCCGTCCGGTCTCTTGTGATCTTTTAAAATCATCTTGCGGACAGTCTTCTTCTCATACTGGTACACCGCCTCGTCAATAAGAGGAAGCCAGTCCTCCTTCTCTGCAAAGCACTCTGCAAGCTTGTCCTTAAGATTTCTTATTCTCTCCTCTCTTACCTGCTTCTCAGGAGCGAACATAACAACTTCCATCTCATCAGGCGGAACAATCTCCTTGATTGCTGTGAACAGTTCCTCAGGAATTGCACAGCTTGTATACTCATGCTTAGGCTTGCCGCACTCAGCAACGATCTTGTCAATGAAGGCGATAACCTGCTGGTTAACCTCATGAGCCTTATATATAGCCTCAATCATCTTTGCCTCAGGAACCTCATTGGCACCTGCTTCAATCATGATTACCTTGTCCCTTGTGGAAGCCACGGTAAGCTTAAGGTCGGATACTGCATTCTGGGATGCGTTAGGATTGATTACGAACTCACCGTCAATAAGACCAACCTGTGTGGTAGCACATGGTCCGTCAAAAGGAATATCCGAAATGGCAACTGCAATTGCGGAGCCCAACATAGCTGTAAGCTCAGGTGCGCACTCCGGGTCAACGGACATAACCATATTATTAATTGTAACATCATTTCTGTAATCCTTAGGGAACAATGGTCTCATAGGTCTGTCGATTACTCTGGAGGTAAGGATGGCATTCTCGGATGCCTTGCCCTCTCTCTTGTTGAAACCGCCCGGAATCTTGCCAACGGCATATAACTTCTCCTCATACTCAACAGATAACGGGAAGAAATCAATTCCATCCCTTGGCTTCTCCGAAGCCGTAGCTGTGGACAGCACTGTTGTGTCGCCATAATGCATAAATGCAGCGCCATTTGCCTGAGCTGCAACTCTTCCGACATCCACTGTAAGTGTTCTGCCGGCTAATTCCATTGAAAAACTCTTAAACATAACCAAATCTCCTTTTCTTTTTTCTTCACTGCTGCGCTTGTATGCGCCTTCTGCAGAAGAAACCGAAACAACTGAAAAACACACGACCTCACACAGTCTCCTGCATCCCTCATATGCCCTCATGTATTTTTCAGAAGTCTCGGAAAATTTCTTCTGCATATTGTAACACACGTTCTAAACCGAAGAAAAGGGCGGAATAATTACTCCGCCCTCTAACAATTACTTTCTGATTCCTAAACGTGCAATCAAAGAACGGTAAGCTTCAACATCATTCTTCTTAAGATACTCAAGCAGACCTCTTCTCTGACCAACCATCTTCAGAAGACCTCTTCTGGAATGATGATCCTTCATGTTGGACTTAAGATGCTCAGTAAGCTCATTGATTCTCTCTGTTAAAAGAGCAATCTGAACCTCCGGTGATCCTGTGTCGTTAGGTGTTCTTCCGTAAGCGGCAATAATCTCTGCCTTCTTCTCCTTAGATATCATAGTGATATTCCTCCATTAAATAAATTAATATAATCGCCAATAACCAAGCTGTAGGTTGGAGTATTCCAATAGCATAGCTACGGCTATAACATACTCTGTTATCATAGCACGGCTGTATTTAAAATGCAAGTGTTATTTTGTCAAACAGTGCGGCGGGTATACAAATCTGGCGTATAATACAAAATTACCTAACGCAGCTTTAGATTTTAATATACCTGTTAAGTTTTAACGATTCATATTCATCATCCCTAATAAGCTTAATATTATAATCTTGCTTACCCCAGGTAATACAGATATACATCCTCAAGTGTGGGTGTAACCGGCTTTAAATTGGGAGCACTAATTTTCTCATCCGTTATTATACGG